>JAGREA010000412.1 GCA_020446745.1 Rhodobacterales bacterium
ATGTTCCAGATGGGCGGCCTGGGCCCCATGCTGGGCCAGAACCACCACTTCCGGGTCTACGCGCCGGAAAAGATCCCCTATGCCGTGGAGCGCTACACCAACGAGGCGGCGCGGCTCTATGGCGTGCTGAACACCCGCCTGGGCGACTCCGCCTACCTGGCCGGGGATGACTACTCCATCGCCGACATGGCGGCCTTCCCGTGGATCCGCCCGTTCAAGCGCCAGGGTCAGAAGCTGGAGGACTTCCCCCACCTGAAGCGCTGGTTCGACGCCATCGCCGCCCGCCCGGCGGTGGAACGCGGCGTGGCCGTGCTGATCGAGCAGCGCCACGACCTGACCAAGATCGACGACAAGACCCGGGCCATGCTGTTCGGCGGGCAGCGGCCGGGGGCCTAAGCCCCCGTAAGCCGTAGCCTCTCCCCGGCCTAAAGCGCCGCCAGCCGTTCCAGCGCCTGGGACAGCTTTTCCTTGGCCTGGGCGGCCTCGGCGCGGCGTTCGCGTTCCGTCTCCACCACCTCGGGCGGGGCTTTGGACACGAACTTCTCGTTGGCGAGCTTCTTGTCGTGCTTGACGATCTCGCCGTCCAGGCGGGCCACCTCCTTGGTCAGGCGGTCGCGCTCGGCGGCGATGTCGATGACCTCGGCCACCGGCAGGATCAGGGTCGCCTCGTCCAGCACGTCCTGCACGCTGCCGGGCGGCACGTCGCCGCGCAGCAGGTCCAACTCGCCCAGGCGGGCCAGGCGCACCATCAGGTCCTTGTGGCGGTGCAGGCGGTCCTGGCTTTCCCGGTTGGCGTCCATCAGGAACAGGGGCACCTTGGCCGCCGGCGGCACGTTCATTTCGGCCCGCACCGTGCGCACGGTGGTCACCAGGCGCACCACCCAGTCCATTTCCGCCGCCGCCGCCGGGTCCACCAGTCCCGGGTCCAGGTCCGGCCAGGAGGCGGCCATGATGGAATCGTCCCGCCCGCCCAGGTGGCGCCACAGTTCCTCGGTGATGAACGGCATCACCGGGTGCAGCAGGGCCAGGATCTGGTCCAGCACCCAGGCCGTGGCCTTGCGGGTTTCCGCCCCGGCGGCCGCATCGGTGCCCTGGAAGATCGGCTTGGCGAATTCCAGGTGCCAGTCGCAGAAGGTGCCCCAGGTGAACTGGTAGATGGCGCCGGCGGCCTCGTTGAACTTGTAGGCGTCGATGGCGTCGGTCACCGCCCGGGCCGTTTCCGCCGTCTTGCCGACGATCCACCGGTTCAGGGTGTGCTGGCAGGCCGCCGGATCGAAGGCCGGGTCGGGCCGGCAGTCGTTCATCTCGCAGAACCGGGCCGCGTTCCACAGCTTGGTGCAGAAGTTGCGGTAGCCTTCCACCCGGCCTTCCGACATCTTCACGTCGCGGCCCTGGGCGGCGAAGGCCGTCAGGGTGAAGCGCATGGCGTCGGCGCCGTACTTGTCGATCAGGTGCAGGGGGTCGATGACGTTGCCCTTGGACTTCGACATCTTCTGGCCCTTCTCGTCGCGGACCAGGGCGTGGATGTAGACGTCGTGGAACGGCACTTCCTTCATGAAGTGCAGGCCGAACATCATCATCCGGGCGACCCAGAAAAAGATGATGTCGAACCCGGTGATCAGCACGCTGGTGGGATAGTACTTTTCCAGTTCCG
>JAGREA010000413.1 GCA_020446745.1 Rhodobacterales bacterium
CCATGCCCAAGCCCGCCATGGCGCCGGAACCGGCGGCCCCCGCGGCCGTGGCCCAGGCGGAACCGGAACCCAAGCCCGCGCCCAAGCCGGAACCGAAACCCGAACCGAAGCCGGCGCCCAAGCCGGAACCGGCCCCCGCGCCCAAGCCGGAGCCCAAGGCCGAGGCGCCCAAGGCCCCAGTAGCCAAGGCCCCAGTAGCCAAGGACCCGGTAGCCAAGGCGGGCGGAGACTACCAGATCCAGTTGGCCGCCCTGCGTTCGCCCGACGTGGCAGCATCGGAATGGAAGCGTTTGAGTACAAAGCATAAAGACTTGCTGGGTGGGCTGGATTCCCAGGTTATCCGCGCCGACCTGGGCAAGAAGGGCATCTACTACCGCCTGCGGGCCGGGCCCCTGGCCGACCGGGACGCCGCCCTGGCCCTGTGCGCCCAGCTGAAGGCCCGCAAGGTGGGCTGCATCGTGGCCCGGAAGGGCCACTGACGTGGCCGCCGCGCTGGTGGCACGGCTGCGGCCCCGGGCCGTGATCCTGGGCTGCGCCGGCGAACGGCTGACGGCCGACGAGCGGGATTTCCTGCGCCAGGCCGACCCGGCCGGGTTCATCCTGTTCGCCCGCAACTGCGTCGATCCGGCCCAGGTGACGGCCCTGGTGGCCGACCTGCGGGCCGCCGTGGACCGCCCGAACGCGCCGGTGCTGATCGACCAGGAAGGGGGCCGGGTGGCCCGCCTGCGGCCGCCCCACTGGCGCGCCGCGCCGCCGGCCGGCGCCTTCTGGGCCCTGGCCGACCGCGACCCCGAGGCGGCGGCCGAGGCGGCGTTCCTGAACGCCCGCCTGCTGGCCGACGAGCTTCACCCCCTGGGCATCACCGTCAACTGCCTGCCGGTGCTGGACCTGCCCCAGGACGACGCCGACCCCATCATCGGCGATCGGGCGGCGGGCCGCACTCCGGCCATGGCGGCGCGCCTGGGCCGGGCCGTGTGCGACGGCCTGCTGGCCGGCGGGGTGCTGCCGGTGGTCAAGCACGTGCCCGGCCACGGCCGCGCCCTGGTGGACAGCCACCGGGCCCTGCCGGTGGTGGACGCGCCCTCGGCCGACCTGGAAGCCTGGGACCTGGCGCCGTTCCGCGACCTGGCCGACATGCCCCTGGCCATGACCGCCCACGTGGTCTACCGGGCCTGGGACCCGGCGCGCCCGGCCACCACGTCCCGCGACGTCATCGACCTGATCATCCGCGGCCACCTGGGCTTCGACGGCCTGCTGCTGTCCGACGACCTGTCCATGAAGGCCCTGGACGGCGACCTGAAGGACCGCACCGCCGCCTGCCTGTCCGCCGGCTGCGACATCGCGCTGCACTGCAATGGCGACCGGGCGGAAATGGATGCGGTGGTGGCCGGCGCCGGGCGCCTGTCCGATGCCGCCCTGATGCGCCTGGACCGGGCCCTGGCTCGCCTGGCCCCGCCCCGGGAGCTGGACCGCGACGCGGCCCTGGCCCGCCTGTCGGCCCTGTTGGAGGCGTAGCGTGGAACACATCCTGTTCCAGATTTCCATCTGGGTGCTGCCGGCGGTGCTGGCCATCACCCTGCACGAGGCCGCCCATGGCTGGGTGGCCCACAAGCTGGGCGATCCCACGGCCTATCTGATGGGCCGCGTCACCTTCAACCCGCTGAAGCATGTGGACCCCTTCGGCACCCTGATGCTGCCGGCGGGGCTGCTGCTGCTCAGCGGCGGTTCCATGGCCTTCGGCTGGGCCAAGCCGGTGCCGGTGAACGTGCGCGACCTGCCCAACCCGCGCCGCGCCATGGCGCTGATCGCCGCCGCCGGGCCGGTCAGCAACCTGCTCATGGCCCTGGCGGCCGCCATCCTGCTGCACACGCTGCAGTACATGCCCGAAGTCCTCCAAATGTGGCTGTTCTACAACCTGGGCAACGCGGTGGTGGTCAACCTGGTGCTGTTCTGCTTCAACCTGATCCCCCTGCCGCCCCTGGATGGCGGGCGCATCGCCGTGGGCCTGCTGCCCCGGCCCCTGGCCTACCGGCTGGCGCGGGTGGAACGGTACGGCCTGCCCATCCTGCTGACGCTGCTGTTCGTGGTGCCCTGGGTGGCCGACAAGCTGGGCACCCGGTTCGTGCCCTTCGACTACCTGATGGCCGGGCCGGTCAGCGCCGTGTGGCGGCTCATCGCCTGGATGACGGGGCTGGGGTAGGGGCCATGGCCGACGAACTGGACTTTGGCGACATGGACCTGGACGGCGCCGACGGCGCCCGGTCGTTCATCGTCGACCTGGAAGGCTTCGAGGGCCCCATCGACATGCTGCTGGCCATGGCCCGGGACCAGAAGGTGGACCTGATCCACATTTCCATCCTGGCCCTGGCCGACCAGTACCTGGCCTTCGTGGCCGAGGCCCGGCGGGCCAACCTGGAACTGGCCGCCGACTACCTGGTCATGGCGGCCTGGCTGGCCTACCTGAAATCGCGCCTGCTGCTGCCGGTGACCGAGTCCGAGGACGAGCCCACGGGGGCCGAGATGGCGGCGGCCCTGCAGTTCCAGCTGCGCCGCCTGGAAGCCATGAAGGAGGCCGGGGCGCGGCTGATGGCCCGGCCGCGCCTGGGCATGGCGTTCTTCCACCGGGGCGCGCCGGAACGCTTCGGCACCGAGACCACCACGGTGTTCGAGGTGACGCTGCACGACCTGCTGAAGGCCTATGGCGATGCCCGGGGGCGGCGGCGCATCGACACCTTGCAGATCGAGCCCTTCGAGCTTTATACGGTCGACGACGCCCTGGCCCGCATCCGCACCCTGCTGGGCAGCACGCCGGACTGGTCCAGCCTGGCGGCCTTCCTGCCGCCGGACTTCCACGCCGGGCGCATGTCGGGGCTGGTGTCGCGGTCGGCCGTGGCGGCCACCTTCACCGCGACCCTGGAAATGGTGCGCGAGGGCCAGCTTGAGCTGCGCCAGGAGGGCACGTTCGGCCGGATCTTCGTGCGCGCCGCCCCCGGTACCTCCCCTGGGGGGCAGACGGGCAGGGCGACCGATGGGGATATCGGCCACGGGGCCCCCGAGGGCAGGGAGACGGACGAGGCATGACCGAGGGCACGGACGACACCGAGGGTCAGGAAATCGCCCCCGCCGAAGATCTGGCGGAGATTCAGGCCGACGATCAGGCCATGGATCTGGGGGGCGACGGCGCCCAGTACCTGCGGGTGCTGGAGGCGGTGCTGTTCGCCGCCGACGGCCCGGTGCCCGAGCGGTCCCTGGTGGCGCGCCTGCCGGCCGGCGTGGACGTGCCGGCCCTGCTGGAGCGCCTGCGCGGCGACTACGAGGGACGCGGCGTGGTGCTGGTGCAGGCCGGCGGCGCCTGGGCCTTCCGCACGGCGCCCGACATGGAAGCCTACCTGACCCGCGAGCGCACGGTGGCCCGCAAGATGTCGCGCGCGGCCCTGGAAACCCTGGCCATCATCGCCTATCACCAGCCCATCACCCGGGCCGAGATCGAGGAGATCCGGGGCGTCGGCCTGAGCAAGGGCACCCTGGACGTGCTGTTCGAGGAAGGCTGGATCCGCCCGCGCGGCCGGCGCCGCACCCCGGGCCGCCCGGTCACCTGGGGCACCACCGACGGCTTCCTGGCCCACTTCGGCCTGGAAAGCCTGCGCGACCTGCCGGGGGTGGAGGACCTGAAGGCCGCCGGCCTGCTGGACAAGCGGGCGGCCATCGACGTCTACCGGGTCACCGGCACCCTGGGCGACCCCGAGGCCGAGGACGAGGACCTGGAGGAGGACGCCATCGACTCCCCCCTGTCCGAGGTTCTGGACGCGGTGGACGACGACCTGCCCGAACCCCTGGACCCCGATGGCGACGAGCCGTCGGAAACGCCTGTTTGAACAGGCGGATGGCCCGTTTCATGACGGTGGGAAGTCCGGCCGCCGGGGTCGTTGCGGTGGCCGGACCTTTCTGCCATTATCCGCGCCACCCCCTCCCAAGGCATTAAAAGCGAGCGCAGAATTATGGGAACCTTCAGTATCTGGCATTGGCTGATCGTGCTGGTCGTCGTCCTGGTGCTTTTCGGCGGCAAGGGCAAGATCTCCTCGCTCATGGGCGATTTCGGCAAGGGCCTGAAATCGTTCAAGAAGGGCATGAAGGAGGACGAGGCCGAGGCGGACCAGGACTCGCCCAAGGTGACCGACGGCTCCGGCGCCCATGCCGAGGCCGAAAAGGACAAGACCGCCAGCTCCTGACGGCGGCGCGACCCACACCCCTCGTTCCGACCCCTCATTGATCGAGCCGCGCCGTCATGTTCGATATCGGCTGGCAGGAACTGTTCATCATTGCCGGATTGGCGGTCATCGTCATCGGACCGAAGGACCTGCCCAAGGCCATGAAGACGGCGGCCTTCTGGGTCCGCAAGATCCGCGGCATGGCGCGCGAGTTCCAAAGCGGCGTCGAGGACATGGTGCGCGAGGCCGAGCTGCAGGAACTGCGCGACCAGGTGAAGGACGGGTCCAGTTCCATCAGCGAGAAGATCGAGAAGATGGTGGACCCCACGGGCGAGATGTCCAAGGACATGGACCTGTCGGACGTGCAGCGCGACCTGAACGACGCCGGCCGCGAAAAGCTGCGGTCCGACTGGAGCCCGGCCGAGGAAACCCTGGGCGAGGCGGACACGGGCGAGGACAACGTGATCAAGGCCCCGGCGGACCCGGCACCGGCCGAGGCGGCCGCCGTGCCCGAAAGCGCCCCCGAACCCAAGACCGATCCCAAAACCGGCGCCTGACGGGCCCTAGCGAGTGACACCGACGTGACCGACGCGGAAGAAGCCGAACTGGAACAGTCGAAGATGCCGCTGCTCGAGCACCTGGTCGAGCTGCGCCAGCGCATGGTGCGCACCTTCATCGCCATCATCGTGCTGTTCTTCATCAGCTACTATTTCGCGCCCACCATCTACACCTTCCTGGTGCAGCCCCTGTCGGACATCGTGCACCAGCAGGGGGGCTCGCAGCGGCTGATCTACACGGCCCTGCACGAAGCCTTCTTCACCTACGTGAAGGTGGCCTTCTTCACGGCCCTGTTCCTGGGCTTCCCGTTCATGGCCATCCAGTTGTGGAAGTTCGTGGCCCCGGGCCTGTACCGCAACGAGAAGAAGGCCCTGCTGCCGTTCCTGGTGTTCACGCCCATCCTGTTCTTCATGGGCGGGGCCATGGCCTATTACGTGGTGTTCCCCCTGGCCTGGAAGTTCTTCCTGGGCTTCCAGACGGTGGGCACCACCGACACCCTGGCCATCCAGCTGGAAGCCAAGGTGGGCGAATACCTGTCGCTGGTCATGCGGCTGATCTTCGCCTTCGGCCTGTGCTTCGAACTGCCGGTGATCATGACCCTGCTGGCCCGGGTGGGCATCGTTTCATCCAAGGGCATGCGCGAGAAGCGCAAGTACGCCATCGTGTTCGCCTTCGTCGCCGCGGCCGTGCTGACCCCGCCCGACGTGATCAGCCAGATCATGCTGGCCGTGCCGACGATGATCCTCTACGAGATCTCGATCTTCGCCGCCATGGCCGTGGAGCGCCAGCGCGGCGAGGACCCCAACGCCGCCACCGACGACCTCGACGATGACGATGACGATGACGAGGACGATCCGGCGAAGAAGGACGGCGCCGGGGACTACGGGCCCTGAGGCGGGGCGCATCCGCGCCCCGTTCCGTTGCCCTGATTTTCCCTTTCGGCGCCCCCGAATCTCTGCGTCACCCCCGCATCTCTCCCCGTCGCCCCCGCATTACTCCCCCGTCCCCCCCGCGCAGGCGGGGGCCCATGGGCGGTCGATGACGGAGAACGCCTTTCAAAAAAAAGGTTCACCACAGAGAACACAGTGGCGCCACAGAGGCTTCGCTGCGCGAAGCAGGAA
>JAGREA010000414.1 GCA_020446745.1 Rhodobacterales bacterium
ACACTGGAAACGGCGAAGGGCGCCAAGATGGTCAGGAGAGCTTTCGACAAGCGGTTCCGGGCCCCTCTTCCCCCCCTCCACGAAACGGCCCCCTCCTCGGACGGGGCCTTTTTCGTGCGCCGAACAACAACTGTGCCGAACAACACAGGTGCCCGGTGCCGCCCGCCACGGCGCCCCGGACGGGGTTCGGCGACAATCAAGCCATCGAGACCGCAACCCGAACCCCGGAGACCCGCCATGTTCCGCCGCATCGTCCACACCGCCACCCTGGCCGCCTTCGTTCTGGGCCTGGCCGCCGCCACGCCCCTGACCGCCCATGCCGGCGCCCCCGCCCCCTCCATGCCCCGCCTGGGCGCCCCCAACTTCTCGCCCATCGACACCGTGGTCGGGGCGGTGAAAGACAAGGTCAACCGGACCGTCGAAACCGTGAAGCGCACCCCCGGCAACATCAGGAACGATGTCATCGACTCCGATTACGGCCATTCCTACGCCGGCCGGAAAACCTACGTGCAGATGAAAACCGAACAGGCCCGGATCAAGCGCCTGGCCACCTGGAAGGGCTTCTCGAGTGGCGTGAAGAACACGGTGCTCCACCCCATGAAGGCCGCGCGGGGCGTCGTCGACCGCAACGGGAAGCGCGTCCGGGTGGCCGGCGACAACGCCATCTGGGCCGCCAAGCAGTTCGACAAGAGGATCATCAAGCCCACGATCGAGGGCGTCAAGAACGGCCTCTCGATCATGGCCGAGGACACCACGAAGGCCGCCAACAAGGCCGCCGACGGCATCGCCAAGGGCGCCACGCGGGCCGTGAACGCCGTGCTGCCCCTCACCAAGAAGGCCGTGAAGGTCGTCAAGGTGGGCGCCAAGAAGACCACGGCCGTGGCCAAGGTGGGCGCCAAGAAGACCGCGGCGGTGGCCAAGAAGGGCGCCAAGAAGGTCAAGACGGCGTTCAAGAAGCTGTTCTAGGCCCCCTTCCCCGCCTCCCCCGAAACGGCCCTGTCCCCGGACAGGGCCGTTTTCCTGTGCCGAACACCCTGTGCCGAACAACACAGGGCGGCGGTGCCGCCCGCCACGGCGCCCGGACGGCGGTTTGGCGATACTCAATCCATCGAGACCGCAACCCGAACCCAGGCCCGAACCCAGGCCCGCACCCAGGAGAGACCGCCATGTTCCGCACCATCATCCGCACCGTCGCCTTCGTCGCCGTCGCCATCGGCATCGCCGCCGCCGCGCCGGCCCCCGCCGCCGCCGGTGGCGCCCCCAACCTGAGCGTGCCGCAGATCGGCTCGCCGGACTTCTCGCCCATCAAGTCCGCCGTCGGCGCCACCAAGCGGACCGTCAACCGGGGCGTCCACGCCACCCGCAACGGCGCCGTGAAAAGCTGGAAAGCCATGAACAACTTGGCCGCCTGGTCGATCGACCGCACCACGGATCTCTACCACGCGCTGCGCCCCCACGCCGACAAGGCCGCCGACATCATCGAGGCAGCGGAGAAGAAGACCAAGACCGTCGCCAAGCGCACCGCCGTGAAGACCGTGAAGGTGACCAAGAAGGTGGCGAAGAAGACCAAGACCGTGGCCAAGACGGGCGCCAAGAAGGTCAAGAAGGCGTTCAAGAAGATCTTCTAGCCCCCCTTCCCCGCCCTCGAAACGGCCCCGTCACCTTGCGGGGCCGTTTTCGTGTGCCGAATAACACAGGGGCACGGTGCCGCCCGCCACGGTGCCCGGACGGCGGTTCGGCGATACTCAATCCATCGAGACCGCAACCCGAACCCAGGAGAGACCCCCATGTTCCGCACCGTCATCCACACCCTCGCCATCGTCGCCGTCGCCTTCGGCATCGCCGCCGCCTCGCCCGCCATGGCCGACAGCTCCCCCCGCCTGCACGCGCCGCACGTCAGTGCCTCCGTCGTCAGCGCCACCAAGCACACCGTCAACAAGGGCGTCCACGCCACCCGCAAGGGCGCCAAGGCGGTCGGCCGGACCTTCAACAAGGTGACCGACAAGGTCGGCGGCACCTACATGCGGTTCGCCATGAAGACCCACGACACGGTTGAGCCCTACTGGATGGAAGCCGGGAAGCGCGTGGACAAGGGCATCAACAAGACCGGCAAGGCCGCCAGCCACACCGCCGTCAAGGTCGCCAAGTCGGTCAAGAAGACCTTCAAGAAGATCTTCTGAGCCCCCCCCCGGCGCACGCAAGGGACGGGCAAACCCCGGCGCCTCCGCCTCCCGGGCGCCCCGGCCTCCCCCGTCCCCCCTGGTGCCGCCGCCCGGCCCCGTCCCGCCTCCCGGACGGGGCCGTTGGCGTTTTGGCGACCTAAAGGGTGAAGCGGTTGCCCGAGGCCTCGCCCCAGGCTTCCATGAAGCCGGCCAGGTGGGGCCGGGCCTCGCCTTCCGCCTGGATCAGCGCCACCACCTCGCCCACCGCCCGGTTGTAGCCGTCCCGGCTCAGCACGCCCGTGTGCAGGCGCCAGCGCAGGTAGACCAGGTAGGTGTTCAGCACGTCGGTCTCGCAGTAGTCGCGGATGCCCTTCAGGTCGCCGGCGTCGAAATGCTCGGCCACCTTCGAGCCGTCCAGGCCGAACTTGCCAGGAAAGCCCATCACGGCGCAGACCTCGTTCAGCTTCACCCGGGCCGAGGCCCCGTGGTCCGACAGCACCTCCATCAGGTCGCAGTGCCAGTCGCTGGCATAGCGCTGGGTGTAGGTGTTCCACTTGTCGCCGGCGCCGTACAGGTAGGGCGCCTGCACCCCGTGCAGCATGGCCCGGTACTTCAGCACCGGCAGGTCGAAGCCGCGCCCGTTGAAGCTGACCAGACGCGGCTTCAGGCGCTCGAAGTAGGCGAAGAAGCCCTGCAGCAGGCGGGCCTCGTCATAGGTCTCCTCGCCGCCCGAGCGCAGCTCGCGCAGGTGATAGGTCTCCTGCGCGCCGTCGGGGGCGATTTCCGCCTCCAGGAAGCTGATCGCCACCACCTTGTGGAACGGCTGGCGCGGGAAGGCGTTGCGGCCGTCGGTCACTTCCAGGTGGTAGTGCTCCAGCTCGGCCCGGCGGGCCTCCACGTCCGGGTCGGTCAGGCCGGTCAGGTTGGGCACGGCGTCGGTGTCCGGCACGGTCTCGATATCGAACACGAACAGGCTGCGGTGTTGCATGACTTCCCCCTTCCACCCTGTTATACACGGGGCCGTCCATCCGCCCCAACCCGCAAGCGCTCCGGAGAGACCCGATGAAGAACCTCGGCAACCTGATGAAGCAGGCCCAGCAGATGCAGCAGAAGATGGCCGACATGCAGGCCGAGCTGGAGCGCCTGGAGATCACCGGGTCGGCCGGCGCCGGCATGGTGCGGGTGGTGCTGAACGGCAAGTCCGAGGCCCAGTCGGTGAAGATCGACCCGGCCCTGATGGCCGACGGCGACGCGGAAGTGCTGGAAGACTTGATCCTGGCCGCCTTCAACGACGCCAAGGGCAAGCTGCAGGCCGTGGTGGCGGAAAAGATGTCCGAGGTGACCGGCGGCCTGCCCCTGCCCCCCGGGTTCTCGCTGCCCATCTGACCCTGATGTCCGAAGGCGCCATCGAGCATCTGATCCAGCTTCTGGCCCGCCTGCCGGGCCTGGGCCCCCGTTCGGCCCGGCGCGCCGCCCTGCACCTGGTGAAGCGGCGCGAATCGCAGATGGTGCCCCTGGCCCGGGCCCTGGCCGAGGCGGCCGAGGCCATCCGCACCTGTTCCACCTGCGGCAACATCGACACCCGCGACCCCTGCGCCATCTGCGCCGACCCGCGCCGTGACGCCACCCTGGTGTGCGTGGTGGAGGACGTGGCCGACCTGTGGGCCCTGGAGCGCACGGCCAGCTTCCGCGGCCGCTATCACGTGCTGGGCGGCGTGCTGTCGGCCCTCGACGGGGTGGGGCCCGAGGACCTGAACATCCCCGCCCTGCTGGCCCGGGCCCGCGACGACGGCCTGGCCGAGGTGATCATGGCCACCAGCGCCACCGTGGACGGCCAGACCACCGCCCACTACATCGCCGAACGCCTGCACGATGCCGGCGTGAAGGTCACCGGCCTGGCCCACGGCGTGCCCGTGGGCGGCGAGTTGGACTACCTGGACGAGGGCACCCTGCAGGCGGCCCTGAAGGACCGGCGGCCGGTCTGAACCCGGGGCCCTTCGCGCTCCGTCAACCCTGTCACGATCTTGTCACCGGCCCGTCATGGGGCGCACACGCCCGTGTCTAGACTCCTCGGGACGCGACGGAGTCTCCGCCGCGCTTTTTTTGTCCCCCTGCGAGGAGCCGACCCATGTCCCTGTTCAAGAACGCCCTGCTGGCCTCGGCCGTCGCGGGGGTCCTGCTGCCCGGCGCCGCCGGTGCCGCCCTGCTGACCAACGAGGTCGTCTGGACCGTCGACCACACGACCGCCAATTCGGCCGCCACCACGTCGGAAATCGTGTCCTTCGATTCCGACGGCAAGCGCATCTACGTGGCCGGTGGCGACGGCGTCGACGTGATCGACAGCGACACCGGCGTGATCGTCGGCACCATCGCCATCGACACCAGCCTGTACGACGGCGTGACCAGCGTGGCCTACAAGAACGGCATGATCGCCATCGCCGCGCCGGCCAAGGTGAAGCAGGACCCGGGCACCGTGTTCATCTACGACGTGACCGACCTGACCACCCCCGTGCACGCCGCCACCGTGGGCGCCAACCCCGACATGGTGACCTTCACCGCCGACGGCGGCCGGGTCCTGGTGGCCAACGAGGGCGAACCCAACGACGCCTATACGGTCGACCCGGTGGGTTCCATCAGCATCGTCCAGACCGCCACCGGCACCGTGCAGACGGCCGGCTTCGACGCCTACAACGCCAGCCAGGCCGCCCTGACGGCATCGGGCGTGCGCATCTTCGGCCCCGGCGCCACCGTGGCCCAGGACCTGGAGCCCGAATACATCGCCATCAGCCCCGACGGCACCCAGGCCTTCGTCACCCTGCAGGAAAACAACGCCATCGCGGTGGTGGACCTGGGCGCCACGCCCTCGGTGACCGAGATCATCCCCCTGGGCTACAAGGACCACAGCCTGCCCGGCAACGGCCTGGACGCCAGCGACAAGGACGGCGGCGTCAACATCACCACCCACGACAACCTGTACGGCATGTACCAGCCCGACGGCATCGCCTCGGTCGAGATCGCCGGCACCACCTACTACGTGACCGCCAACGAGGGCGACGCCCGCGACTACGACGGTTTCAGCGAGGAGAAGCGGGTCAAGAGCCTGGACCTGGACCCGGCCATCTTCCCCGCCGGCACCGGCGACGACGACCAGCTGGGCCGCCTGAACGTGACCAACACCCTGGGCAACACCGACGCCGATTCCGACTTCGAGGAACTGTATGTCTACGGCGGGCGCTCGTTCTCGATCCTGGACGAGGACGGCAACCAGGTGTTCGATTCCGGCGACATGATCGAGCAGATCCTGGCCGCCTCGTTCCCCGACCTGCTGGACGACGGCCGCAGCGACAACAAGGGCCCCGAGCCCGAGAACGTGACCATCGGCGAGCTGGATGGCTACATCTTCGCCTTCATCGGGCTGGAGCGGTCCAACGCGGTGATGGCCTTCGACATCACCGACCCCACCGATGCCCTGTTCGCCGCCCTGATCTCGCTGGACACCGACGTCTCGCCCGAGGGCCTGGCCTTCGCCAACACCACCGACGGCGCCTTCCTGGTGGTGGCCAACGAGGTGAGCGGCACCACCACGCTGTACCGGGTCGGCATCCCGGCGCCGGCGGGCCTGCCCCTGCTGGGCCTGGGCCTGGTGGCCGTGGGCGCCCTGCGCCGCCGCAAAAGGGGGTAGCCGCCGGCCGACGGGCACCGCGCATGATGCGGCAATGCTTCGAGACGGCCCTGCGGGCCTCCCCAGCATGAGGGTGGTGTCTGTTGCCGGTTCCCGCTCTCACCCTGAGGTGCGAGCGTAACGAGCCTCGAAGGACTGGTGCCGCCTGGCGCGCATTTTCGGCGGCTTGCCCGCCACCCCGAACGGAAAAGCCCCGGCCGATGGCCGGGGCTTTTTTGATCCCGAATGGCGCGCCGCCGTTACGGCTGGCCGCCGATCTTCAGACGGGTCAGGCCCATCAGCTTCAGGATGCGCTTCTCGTAGATGGGCTCGGCGATGCCGCGCTTGATCTTGCGCATGAAGTACTTCTCGAAGGCGATCTTGGCCAGGTGCACCCACTTGCCGCTGCCCGACCAGTTGACGTTGCGCGGCGGGATCTGCGGGATGGCCACGAAGGCCGTGCCGGTGTCGCCGAAGTCGGCCAGGCACATGGCCGACCAGGAGCCCTGGTGGTCCGGCTCGCCGCCGTCGATCAGGTTGCGGATGTTGTGCACCGTGGCCGACACCATGGTCTCGATCATGTAGCCGGTCTTGGGGCAGCCCGTGGGCACCGGGGTGGGTTCCACCGGCGGGATGGCGATGCAGACGCCCACCGAGAAGATGTTCCGGTACTTGGGGTTGCGCTGGTAGTCGTCCACCAGGATGAAGCCGCGCGGGTTGCACAGGCCTTCCACCTTGGCCACGGCCGGCACGCCGCGGAAGGCCGGCAGCAGCATGGAGAAGCCGAAGTCCAGCTCGTGGCTCTTGGTCGGCTTGCCGTCCATGTCGTGCTCGGTCACGTGCATCTTGCCGGGGTCCACCTTGTCCACCTTGGCGTTGGTGATCCAGCGGATGTGGCGCTCGCGGAACTCGGATTCGATCAGCCCCTTGGTGTCGCCCACGCCGCCCAGGCCCAGGTGGCCGATGTAGGGCTCGGAGGTGACGAAGATCATGGGCACCTTGTCGCGGATCTTGCGCTTGCGCAGGTCCGTCTCGGCGATCATGGCGAATTCATAGGCGGGGCCGAAGCAGGACGCCCCCTGCACGGCGCCGATGACCAGCGGGCCGGGGTTCTTGCAGAACTCTTCCCACCGCTCGGACGCCAGCACGGCATGGTCCACGTGGCACACGGACTGAGTGTTGGCCTCGGGGCCCAGACCCTCGATCTCGTCGAACGCCAGCTCGGGGCCGGTGGCGATGACCAGGTAGTCGTAGTCCACCATGGTGCCGTCGTTCAGTTCGACCTTGTTGTCGTCGGCATGCAGCAGCTTGGCGCCGCAGGTGTGGAAATCGAAACCCATGCGTTTGAACACCGGCTTCAGGTCCACCATGATGTCGTCGCGGCTGCGCCAGTTCACGGCCACCCAGGGGTTGGACGGAACGAACTGGAACGAATCCGAACTGCCGATCACCGTGATCTTGTCACCGTGTTTCAGCTTCTCCCGCATCTCGTAGGCGAACGGGATGCCGCCGATGCCGGCGCCAAGGACAACGATATGTGCCATCTCCTACCCACTCCTCCGTTTATAACCGCGCGTTGTCGGGATAGGTCCCGAAACCACAGTTGGTTAAGTTATTTTTGATCGTCTCTAACCTATGGTCTTATCATAAGTTGCCGATCCTTATGGCGTCAAAGGGCATGCGTCGCTGCGCCGCAAAATATCGGGGATGCGACCCCGCCCGGATCGATCCACCGGGCGTTCCGCCCGCGAAAGGGTCCCGGCACCCGGAACCGGAGGTTGAATTCCCATGGGATGGGCCATCAAGGTTGCATCGGTTCTGCTGTTGGCGGCCGTGGGGGTCTACCTGATGGTGGATGGCGGCATGGGCCTGTCGGGCGGCGGCGGCGCCCACCCCGGCGCCGGCCCCGATTCGCCCGCGCGGCCGGCCGGCGGCGGGGCGCGAGAGGTGCGCCTGAAGGCCGGGGCCGGGGGCCATTTCCGGGCCACCGTGCGGGTGGACGACGCCGACCTGCCGTTCCTCATCGACACCGGCGCCACGGCCATCGTGCTGGAGCCCGACGCGGCCGAGGCCGCGGGGCTGCACGTGCGGCCGTCGGATTTCACCATCCCCGTGGGCACGGCCGGCGGCCAGCGCCACGCGGCCCGGGTGCGCCTGCGCGAGGTGAAGCTGGGCCCCATCGTGGTGCGCGACGTGGACGCCCTGGTGATGGACGGCCCCATGGGCATCAACCTGCTGGGCCTGGCCTTCCTGAAGCGCCTGGAAGGCTACGCGGTGTCGGGCGACAGCCTGGTTCTCAGCTATTGACGCCCATCTCCTCCAGCATCCCCATCACCGTGGTGGCCTGCAGGTCGGCCAGGTCGTCGACCCGCAGCACCCGGGCGCGGGGGCCGCGCTGGCCGCACAGCTTGGGGTCCGACGCCCGGGAATAGAGGGTCAGGCAGGGGCAGCCGGCCACGGCGGCGATGTGCATGGGCCCCGTGTCGTTGCCCACGGCCCCGGCGGCGCCCCGGGCCAGCACGGCGATCTCCAGCAGCGACGTCTGGCCGGTCAGGTCGCGGGCCGTCGGGCAGGCCTCCGCGATTTCCGCCGCCGCCTGGGCCTCGGCCGCCGTGCCCAGCACCACCGGCGTCAGGCCCCGGGCCGCCAGGAACCCGGCCAGGGCACCGTAGCGTTCGCCCGGCCAGCGCTTTTCCGGCCGGTGGGGCGCCCCGCCGGGCACCAGCAAAACATAGGGCGCCGGCAGGTCGAACCGCGACAGGTCGGCTTCCGCCCAGTCCAGGCTGGGCTTGGGGGTGTAGACGATGCCGGCGTACAGCAGTTGCTGGCCCTGGCGTTCCAGGGTGTGCATCAGGTCGCGCTTGGGGTTGTCGTGGGGGTGGGAACACCCCTTGGCGATGCCCGACCACTGGGGCTTGGGGCTGGCGAACAGGCGGAAGTAGGACGAACTGCGGTCCGACGTCTGCAAATCGTAGACCCGACCGAACGGGCGCGACCGCAGGCCGGCCCGCAGGTGCATCAGGCGCAGCAGGTTCCAGGCCTTGGGCTTGCCGTCCAGCCACACGTCGTCCACCAGGCCGCTGGCGGCCAGGAACTCGGCATAGGGTTCCGTGGTCAGCAGGGTGATGCGGGCCTTGGCGTGGTGGTCGCGGATGGCCGCCAGGGGCCCCAGGGCCTGCACCACGTCGCCCAGGGCGCCCAGCTTGATGACCAGCACCTCGGCCAGGTCGGCCCCGTCGTCCAGGGGCGCGGCCTTGGTGCGGAAGGGCATGGCGGGGGCGGCCATCACCGCCTCACGGCAGGTTGGGTTCCGGCCCGGGGCCCACGCCCAGAACCTCGTCATACACGGCCAGCACCCGGGCGCACATGACGGCGGTGGAGAAGTTGTCGCGCGCGTTGGCCACGGCCCGGGCCGCCATGCGGTGGCGCGCCGCCGGGTCCAGGCCCAGGGCCTTGCCCAGGCCCACGGCCAGGGCCGCCGAGTCGCCGGGGGTGACGCGCCAGCCCGTTTCCCCCTCGATCACCGTTTCCCGCGACCCGCCGTGGTCGGTGGCCACCACGGGCCGGCCCATGGCCTGGCCCTCCACGGCCACGCGGCCGAAGGCTTCCGGGTCGGTGGAGGCCGACACCACCACGTCGGCCAGCATGTAGGCCGCCGGCATGTCGTCGCAATGGTCCACCAGGCGCACCACGCCGCCCAGGTCCAGGTGGCGGATCTGCGATTCCAGCTCGTCGCGATAGCCCGTGCGCCCCTGGTCGGAGCCCACCAGCAGCACCCGGATGTCGCGCCGGCCCAGCTCGGCCACGGCGTCCAGGAACACGGTCTGGCCCTTCCACCGGGTCAGGCGGCCGGGCAGCATGACCACCGGCAGGCCCTCGTCCAGGCGCCAGGCCCGGGCCAGCTTGATCACCCGTTCGGCGCTGACCATGGCCGGATCGAATCGGGCCACGTCCACGCCCCGGTGGATCACCCGGATGCGGCTGGCCGGGGTGCCATAGATCTTGTGCATGTGCCCGGCGATGAACCGCGAGATGGCGATCACCCGCTCGCCGCGGGTCATGATGGCGTTGTAGCGCCGCTTGCCCCACCACGAGGCATTGTAGGTGCCGTGGAAGGTGGTGACGAAGTGGATGCCCGTGCGCCGCGCCGCCGGCAGGGCCGACCAGGCCGGGGCGCGGGACCGGGCGTGGATCACGTCCACCCCCTCGGCCTTGATCAGGTCCACCAGCCGGCCCACGTTGCCGCGCATGACCAGGGGGTTCTTGCTGTCCAGGGGCAGGGTCACGTGTTCGGCCCCGGCGCGCTTCAGGGCGTGCTCCATCATGCCCCCGGCCGAGGCCACGATGGCCCGCCCGCCGGCGGCGGTGACGGCGGCCGCCACCTCCACCGTGCCGCGCTCCACCCCGCCCTGTCCCAGGGCCGGCAGAACCTGCAGCACCGTGGGCGGCCGCCCGGCGAACAGGGGGGCCGTTTCCATGTTGCCCAGACCGGCCGTAGTGGTATTGTCGGGAGAGGCGTTCATGCAACCACAACAAGAGTCAAAGGGGGTCGCGCCATGAACGAAATCCCACAGGCGGAACCACTCGAACCATCACGCCTGACGCGCGACGACGGCTCGATCATTGCCTACCACCGCAGTGAGGGCAAGTCTCCCGGCGTGGTCTTTTTCCCCGGCTTCATGTCCGACATGACAGGCAGCAAGGCGGTGGAACTGGAACGCTATTGCCGGGCCCGGGGGCAGGCCTTCCTGCGCTTCGATTACACGGGCCACGGCCAGTCCTCGGGCGCCTTCGTGGACGGCACCATCGGCGCCTGGACGGCCGACGCCCTGGACGTGATCGACCGCCTGACCACGGGGCCCCAGGTGCTGGTGGGCTCGTCCATGGGCGGCTGGATCATGCTGCTGGCGGCCCTGGCCCGGCCCGAGCGGGCGGCCGGCCTGCTGGGAATCGCCGCCGCGCCCGATTTCACCGAGGACCTGATTCCCCACGAACTGACGCCGGCCCAGCGGTCGGAGCTGGTCACCCGGGGGCGGGTCGACGTGCCGTCGGAATACGGGCCCGAGCCCACGCCCATCACCCAGGCCCTGATGGAGGACGGCCGCCGCCACCTGGTGCTGCGCCGGCCCATCGCCTTCGACGGCCCGGTGCGCCTGATCCACGGCATGCGCGACCCCGACGTGCCCTGGCAGACGGCCCTGCGAATCTGCCAGATGATGCAATCCAAGGATGTGGAAGTGACCCTGGTGAAGGACGGCGACCACCGCCTGTCCGAACTGGAGGACCTGGAGCGCCTGAAGCGCACCCTGGACGAGCTGATCCGGCGCATCCTGCACCCCCAGCCGCTTACGGGCGAGTAGCCTCCGCCTCGGCCGCCAGCACGGCCCGCAGGCCCGACCGGTAGTCGGGATGGGCCAGGGTGACGCCCAGTTCCCGCTTGATCCTGCCGTTGTCCACCCGCCGGTTGTCGTGCCAGAAGCTCAGCGCCATGGGCGACATCTCCCCGGCCGCCACGTCGAACGGCACCAGGGGCGGCGGATCCACCCCCAGCAGGGAACAGGCGAAGGCCGTCACCTCGGCCGGCGGGGCCGGTTCGTCATCGCACAGGTTGTAGACGGCGCCGGGCCGGGGCCGGGCCGCCGAGGCCGCCAGCACCCGGGCGATGTCGTCCACGTGGATGCGGGAAAACAGGTGGCCGGGCCGGTCGATGCGCTTGGCCTTGCCGGCCCGCACCGTATCCAGCAGGCTGCGCCCGGGGCCGTAGATGCCGGCCAGGCGGAAGATGTGCAGCGGCCGGCCGGCGCCTTCCGCCCAAGCCATCCAGGCCCGCTCGGCCTCGGCCCGCCATTTCGACCGGCGCTGGCTGGGGTTCACGGGCGCGGTTTCGTCCACCCGGGCGCCGCCGGTGTCGCCATAGACCCCGGTGGTGGACAGGTAGCCCACCCAGGCCAGGCCCGGCAGGGCCGCCAGGTCGGCGCCGTGGGCGGCCAGCACCGGATCGCCGTCGGCCCCCGGCGGAACGGACACCAGGACATGGGTGGCGCCGTCCAGGGCGCCGGGCGGCAGGGGGCGCCCACCGTCGGACAGGTTGCCGTCGAACAGGAAGGCGTCGATGCCCTGGGCCGCCAGGGCGGCCCGGCGCGCGTCCGACTGGCAGGTGCCGGCCACGGTCCAGCCGGCGGCCTGGCGGTCGCGGGCGAACACCTGGGCGGAAAAGCCCAGGCCGAAGCAGAACAGGCGGGGCGCGGTCATGGTGCGGCGTTTTCCGGTCGAAGCGTCGGGTCCCTGCATATAGGCTGAGCCACCCCCGTTTGACAACGCACCCGCCATGGCCTTCCGATCCGCCCTGTTCCTGATGCTGCTGGCCGCCGGCCCGGCGGCGGCCCAAACCGCCCCCGACCGGGCGTTCAGCTACGCCGACTGCATGGCCCTGGCCCGGCGCGATCCCGACGCGGCCCTGGACCGGGCCATGGCCTGGGCCGCCCTGGGCGGCAGCGCGGCGGCCGACCACTGCGCCGCCACGGCCCTGTTCCAGGCCGGGCGCTACCGCCTGGCGGCGGAACGGTTCGAAACCCTGGGCGCCACGGCGCCGCGCCCGCCGGAAGACCGGGCCCGCATCCTGGACCAGGCGGCCCAGGCCTGGGTGCGGGCCGGCGACCTGGACCGGGCCCTGGCCGTGGCCGACACGGCCCTGCGCCTGAGCCCCGACGACCCCACCCTGCTGGGCGACCGGGCCGTCATGCTGGCCCAGGCCGACCGGTACTGGGAAGCCGTGGACGACCTGAACCGGGTGCTGGACCTGCACCCCGGCGACGTGGACGCCCTGGTCCTGCGGGCCAGCGCCTACCGCCGCCTGGATGCCCTGGACCTGGCGGCCGATGACCTGGAACGGGCCCTGGACCTGGAACCGGGGAACCTGGAAGGGCTGCTGGAACGGGGCATGGTGCGGCGCCTGAACGGCGACAGGGCCGGGGCGCGGGCGGACTGGATGACCATCCTGCGCACGGCCCCCGAAACCCCCGTGGCCGTCACCGCCCGGGCCAACCTGGAACGCATGGACGTGACCCCGCCCGGCCAGGACACACCTGGAAAATCCGCGCCGCGTTAATATATGATCGGGATCGCATATACGGAACGAACCACAAGAATCAGGAAAGTCCGCGCCCATGCAGCTTGAACGGAAACCGGCCTTCGACATCCCGCCCGGCCACGCGGTCCTGGTGGAACGGGGCGACGCCTGCCTGGTCTGCCTGAAGGCGGAGCGGGAGGGCAAGGAATACGTCCACCACTACGTGGTGCCCCTGGACCCCCGCCCCGGCACCGCCCACGACATGATCTACGTGGACCCCGACGACGTGCTGGTGGACTGCGGCGCCCGCCCGGCCATCGTGCTGGAGGCCGCCGCCGAGGGCCTGGACGCCGGTCCGGGCGACATCTTCCGCACGGCGCGCGGCACCTTCATCAAGGTGATCGAGGACCCCAAGACCCAGAAGATGTTCGGTTACGTGGACGTGGCCACGGGGCGCATCGAACGCCGCCGCGAGCGCGGCCTGGAGGCCGTGTACCGCGCCTGGCGGGTGGACGGCCTGGGCGACATGGGGGCCATCACCCTGGACACCCTGCGCGCCGCCCTGGCGCGGCTGTAGGGCGCCTGGCCCCCGCTGCCTTTTAAAGGATGCGCCGGCAACCGATTCCACCCTCGTGCTGAGGAGCCCCGCAGGGGCGTCTCGAAGCACTGGCGCCGCCCGTCGTGGCCCCACCAGCCCTTCGAGGCTCGCTACGCTCGCACCTCAGGGTGAGGGTGTCGTTTGACCCTGGCGGCCCCGACTCGCAACCATCAGCTTCCGCCCTGCTTCAGGCAGCCCACCAGGCTGTCGGCCAGACCGTCCAGCAGCCTGGCGTAGAATCCGGGGCCGTCGGGCAGGCCGGCGCCCAGAGGGTCGAGCTGACCGGTGCGCACCTTGGTGTCGGCCACCACCGTGGCCACCAGGCGCGGTTCGAACTGCGGTTCCGTGAACACGCAGGCCACGCCGGCTTCTTCCATGCGGTGGCGGATCTCGCTCAGGCGCTTGGCGCCGGGGTGGCGTTCCGGCGACAGGGTGATGGAGCCGGCCGGCGACAGGCCGAAGCGCTTCTCGAAATACTGATAGGCGTTGTGGAACACGATGTAGGGCACCGTGCGCACCGGCGCCAGGCGGGCGTCCAGGCGCGCCGTCAGGGCCGCCAGTTCGCCATCCAGGCGCGCCGCGTTGGCCCGGTAGTCATCGGCATGGGCCGGGTCCAGGGCCGCCAGGGCCTGGGCCATGGCGGCGGCCATGGCGCGGGCATTGGCCGGATCCAGCCACACGTGCATGTCGTCGTCGCCCTCATGCTCGTGGTCGTGGTGCTCCGCTTCATGGGCGTCGTGGTCGTGGTCCTTGTGCTCGGCCGCGTGGTCCTTGTGGTCGGCGTCGTGGTCCTTGTGCTCGGCCCCATGGTCGGCATCATGGTCGCCATGGGTGTGGGCTTCCCACACGCCACCCTCGCGCAGCGGCAGGTGGGCCATGCCCGGGGCTTCCATCAGCTCCACCACCCGGGCGTTGCCGGCCAGGGTGGACAGGGGCTTGACCAGGAAGGTCTCCAGGCCCGGCCCCACCCAGAACACCATGTCGGCCTGCGACAGGGTGCGGGCGTCCGACGGCCGCAGGCTGTAGGTGTGGGGCGACTCGCCGCCCTTCAGCAGCACGTCCAGGTGCCCGTGGCCGCCCATCACCGCCGCCGCCAGGGCGTGCAGGGGCTTGATGGAGGTCACCACCCGCGGGCCCTCGTCGGCCCGGGCCGGGCCCCCCGCAAGCAGGGTCACGGCCCCCAGCAGGGCGAGGACGAAGGCGGAAACCCGGGTCCGGGCGGCGATGGAGCTTGACGGCATGGCGGTACCTGTGGGATCGCAACGACGGCGGAATTGCATCGTTCGGCCTCCATGATGTAATGTAACGTTATAACGTGTCAATACAGGATCGTTCCATGGCCTCGCGCCCGAAGCCCCACGACCATGCGGCCTGCGTTTCCGACGCCATGGCCCGGGCCGAACACATCTGCGCCGAAACGGGGGCCCGGTTCACGCCCCTGCGGCGCCGGGTGCTGGAACGCATCTGGGCCGGCCACAAGCCCACGGGGGCCTACGAGATTTTGGAGGACCTGGGCCGGGACGACGGCAAGCCCGTGGCCCCGGTGACCGTGTACCGGGCGCTCGACTTCCTGATGGCCCACGGCCTGGTGCACCGCCTGAACAGCCTGAACGCCTTCATCGGCTGCCCCCGGGCCGGGGCCGGGCACGAGGCCGTGTTCCTGATCTGCGAGGACTGCAAGCGGGTGGCCGAGATCGACGACCCGGCCGTCGGCGAAACCCTGGCCCGGGACGCGGCGGACCAGGGATTCAGCGTATCCACCCAGATGATCGAGGTGATGGGCCGCTGCCCCGATTGCCAGGCGGCCGCCCATGGCTGAACCGGCGCGGGCGGAGCCCCTGGTCACCCTGTCCGGGGTCGGCCTGTCCCTGGGCGGGCGGGTGATCCTGGACGGCGTGGACCTGGCCGTGAAGCCGGGGCGCATCGTCACCCTGATCGGCCCCAACGGGGCCGGCAAGACCACCCTGATCCGCCTGGCCCTGGGCCTGCTGAAGCCCGACCGGGGCACGGTGCGCCGCCGCCCCAACCTGCGGGTGGGCTACCTGCCCCAGAAGCTGCGGGTGGACCCGGTGCTGCCCCTGACCGTGAAGCGCCTGATGGGCCTGACGGCGCGGGTGGGCACCGCCGACCGCCGCCGGGCCCTGGCCGAGGTGGGGGCCGCCCACCTGGAACGGGCCGCCGTGCAGGACCTGTCGGGCGGCGAGATGCAGCGGGTGATGCTGGCCCGGGCCCTGCTGCGCGAACCGGACCTGATGGTACTGGACGAACCCATCCAGGGTGTCGACGTGGCCGGGCAGTTGGCGCTCTACGACCTGATCGGCGCCATCCGCGACCGCCACGGCTGCGGCATCCTGATGGTGTCCCACGACCTGCACATGGTGATGGCGGCCACCGACGACGTGCTGTGCATCAACCGCCACGTCTGCTGCCACGGCCACCCGGAAGCGGTGAGCCAGCACCCGGAATACCTGGCCCTGTTCGGCCCCCGGGCCGCCGGCTCCCTGGCCGTCTATACCCACCACCACGACCACCACCACGACCTGCACGGCGACGTGGTGGACGAACATGGCCTGGCCCGGAACGAAAGGGCCGCCCCATGATCGACGATTTCGTCTGGCGCGCCGCCCTGGCCGGCATCGGCATCGCCCTGGCCGCCGGGCCCCTGGGCTGCTTCATCGTGTGGCGGCGCATGGCCTATTTCGGCGATTCCCTGGCCCACGGGGCGCTGCTGGGCGTGGCCCTGGGCCTGGCCTTCGGCATCGCCCCCACGGTGGGGGTGCTGGTGGTCTGCGCCGGGGCCACCCTGCTGCTGGTGGTGCTGGAAAGCCAGCGCCACCTGGCCACCGATACCCTGCTGGGCATGCTGGCCCATTCGGCCCTGTCCTTCGGGCTGATCGCCATCGGCCTGCTGGAAACCGTGCGGGTGGACCTGGTGTCCTACCTGTTCGGCGACGTGCTGTCGGTGACCGTGCCGGACCTTTACTGGATCTACGGCGGCTCGGCCGTCGTGCTGGCGGTGCTGGCCGTGCTGTGGCGGCCCCTGCTGGCCCTGACCGTGGACGCCGAGCTGGCCCGGGCC
>JAGREA010000415.1 GCA_020446745.1 Rhodobacterales bacterium
ATTTCCACGGCGGCGAGGTGGTGGTCGACTTCGGCGGCTTGCACCCGGCCCTCTACACCCTTGGCCTGCTGGACCGGGCACGGGCGGCCGGCGCCCTGGTCGCCGGCGGCACCCCGGTGACCGGCATCCGGTCCGATGGCGACGGCTTCACGGTGGCCACCGCCGCCGGCGCGGTGCGGGCCCGCGACGTCATCGTGGCCACCAACGGCTACAGCGGGCCGGCGACGCCCTGGATGCGCCGCCGCGTGATCCCCATCGGCAGCCAGCTCATCGCCACCGAGCCCCTGGCGCCCGAGGTCATGGCCCGGGTCATGCCCAAGGGCCGCATGATGGGCGACACCCGCAAGCTGCACCACTACTTCCGGCCCTCGCCCGACGGCCGGCGCATGGTTTTCGGCGGCCGGGTCACCCGGTCCGGTCTCCGGGCCACGGCGCAGCAGCTCCACGGCCGCATGGTCGGCATGTTCCCCCAGCTCGACGGGGTGCGGGTCACCCACACCTGGGCCGGCAAGGTGGCCTTCACCTTCGACACCCTGCCCCACATCGGCGTCCACGGCGGGGTCCACTACGCCATGGGCTACTGCGGCACGGGGGTGGCCATGGCCACCTACCTGGGGCACAAGGCGGCGCGGCGGGTCCTGGGCGCGGCCGACGCGGCCACGGCCTTCGACGGCCTGGCCTTCCCCACCCGGCCGCTCTACACCGGGCACCCCTGGTTCCTGCCCGCCGCCCTGGCCGTCCTGGGCCTGCGCGACCGCATGGGGCCCTAGGGGCAAACCGCCAACAACTTGCGAGGCACGACATGGAAGACAGCTCCCCCATTTGGCCCGACGGCGTTGAATGTACGGTCCTGCTGACCTTCGACTTCGATTCCGAGACCAACTGGATCTCCCGCGACCGCGAGAACCTGAAGCGGCCCGGCACCCTGTCCCAGGGCAGCTACGGCGCCAAGGTGGGGGTGCCGAAGATCCTGGAGCTGCTGCGGGAGGAAGACCTGCCGGCCACCTTCTTCGTCCCCGGCTGGGTGGCCGAGAACCGCACCCGGCGGGTCGAGGCCATCGTCGCCGCCGGCCACGAGGTGGCCCACCACGGCTACCTGCACCTGTGGATCGACCCCGACAACCCCGACGGCGAGGTGGAGGAGCTGGAACGCGGGCTCGAGGCCCTGAAGCGCTGCGTCGGCGTGGTGCCGCGCGGCTACCGCTCCCCGGCCGGGGAGACCAGCGCCAACATCCTGCGCCTGCTGGCGGAGCGGGACTTCCTCTATGACAGCTCGTTGATGGACGACGTCTTCCCCTACCGCCACGTCCTGGCCGACGGCCGCCCGGGGCCGGTGGAGCTGCCCTGGCACTGGTCCCTGGACGACGCGCCCTTCGTGCTGTTCGCCATCAAGTCGCCGCGGCCCATCTTCACCAACGAGCACATCCTCAGCATCTGGAAGAAGGAGTTCGCCGAGATCCACCGCTGGGGCGGCCTGTTCGACCTGGTCATGCACCCCCAGGCCATCGGCCGGCCCTCGCGCCTGGCCATGCTGCGCGAGTTCATCGCCTATACCCGCGAATTCCCCGGCGTGCGCTACGCCAC
>JAGREA010000416.1 GCA_020446745.1 Rhodobacterales bacterium
GACGAAGTCGTCGTGCAGCTCGGCTTCGGCCAATACACCACCTCGGTGCCGGCCAACAGCACGCTGAACATGTTCGTCTACACGCTGTCGCTGATGATCGGTACCGCGGGTCTGCCGCACGTCATCATCCGCTTCTTCACCGTTCCGAAGGTCAAGGATGCACGTAGCTCCGCAGGCTGGGCGCTGGTCTTCATCGCCATCCTGTACACCACGGCACCGGCCGTTGGTTCGATGGCTCGCCTGAACCTGATGCAGACCATCCAGACCGGCCCGGTCGGTGAAGTCACCGCCAACATCGAGTACGCGAACGTTCCGGCCTGGTTCAAGAAGTGGGAGGCCACCGGCCTGCTGAAGTACGAGGACAAGAACGGCGACGGCCGCATCCAGTACTACAACGACGGCAACAAGGCGTTCGCCGCCAAGGCGGAAGCCTGGGGCTGGAAGGGCAACGAGATGGTGAAGGTTGACCGGGACATCATGGTTCTGGCCAACCCGGAAATCGCCGTGCTGCCCAACTGGGTCATCGCCCTGGTGGCGGCGGGCGGCCTGGCCGCCGCGTTGTCCACGGCGGCGGGCCTGCTGCTGGCCATCTCGTCGGCGGTGTCCCACGACCTGATCAAGGGCGTGTTCAACCCCAACATCTCGGAACGCAACGAGCTGATGGCGGCCCGCGTGTCCATGGCCGGCGCCATTGCCGTGGCCGGCTATCTGGGCCTCAACCCACCGGGCTTCGCGGCCCAGGTGGTGGCCCTGGCCTTCGGGTTGGCGGCATCGTCCATCTTCCCGGCGCTGATGATGGGCATCTTCAACAAGCGGATGAACAACGCGGGCGCCGTGTGGGGCATGCTGTCCGGTCTGGCCTCGACCCTGCTCTACATCTTCTGGTTCAAGGGGTGGTTCTTCATCCCGGGCACCGCCATGGCGCCCAACACCCCGGACCATTGGTTCCTGAGCATCTCGCCGGAAGCCTTCGGCGCCGTGGGTGCGGCGATCAACTTCATCGTCGCCATCCTGGTCTCGCGGGCCACGGCCGCGCCGCCGGAACACATCCAGCACCTGGTGGAAGACATCCGTATTCCCAAGGGTGCCGGCGGCGCCACGGGCCACTGATCCGGCCCCACGGACCCGCTGCGTCCGATGACGCTTTGAGGATCGTCGGCAATTAACTGCTGACCTTGGCGCGGACCCCGTCTACAAAACGGGGTCCGCTTCTTTTTCCGGGGTGTCCCATGGACGTCGAACTGGTCGAAATCGCCGAATTCCTGCGCAGCTACCGGCCGTTTTCCCTGTTGCCGGAAGAGGTGGTCGACAGCCTGCCGGCCAAGATCCGCCTCAGCTACGCCCGCCGCGGCACCCAGGTGATCGCGCCCGAGGCCCAGGCCGAGCACCTGTACATGGTGCGCACCGGCGCCGTCGAGACCAACGCCCCCGACGGCCAGCTCCTGGCCCGCATCAGCGAGGGCGAGTATTTCTGCATCCAGGCCATGTTCCGCGACGGGCGGGCCCTGAACCGGGTGACGGCCATCGAGGACAGCCTGTTCTACATGCTGCCCTTCATCGACTTCCAGAACCTGTGCCAGCAGTTTCCCCAGTTCGACTACTTCTTCGCCCCCCACGGGGCCGAACGCCTGCGCGACGCCAACGTGCACGGCCGCGGGCCCATGGGCCAGGACCAGGACCTGGACCTGATGTCCTATCAGGTCAGCCAGCTGCTGACCCGCGAACCCATTTCCGCCCCCCTGGGCTGCACCATCCACGAGGCCGCCCAGGTGATGAGCGCCAACCGGGTGTCGTGCCTGCTGATCTGCGACGGCGGGCGCCTGTGCGGCATCCTGACCGACCGCGACCTGCGCAACCGCGTGGTGGCCGCGGGCCGGGACCTGAACCAGCCCGTCGATTCGGTCATGACCCCCAATCCGGTGACCATCCAGGCCGGCAACCTGGCCTTCGACGCCCTGCTGACCATGACCCAGCGCAACATCCGCCACCTGCCGGTGCTGCGCGGCAAGAACCTGGTGGGGGTGATCACCAACACCAACATGGTGCAGAAGCAGACCACCTCGGCCGTGTTCCTGGTCGGCGACATCTTCAAGCGCACCACCTTCGAGGGCCTGGCCGAGGTGGTGTCCCACGTGCCCCAGGTGCTGGTGCACATGGTGGAGGCCGGGGCCACGGCCCACAACGTGGGCCACGTGATCACCAGCATCACCGACGCCGTGACCCAGCGCCTGCTGGAACTGGGCGAGGAAAAGTTCGGCCCGCCGCCGGTGCCCTACGTGTGGATGGCCTGCGGCTCCCAGGCCCGCCAGGAGCAGACCAGCGTGGGCGACCAGGACAACTGCATGATCCTGGATGACGCCTTCGACGAGGGCGCCCACGGCCAGTATTTCGCCGACCTGGCCACCTTCGTGTGCGACGGCCTGAACGCCTGCGGCTACTACTACTGCCCCGGCGAGGTGATGGCCATGACGCCCAAGTGGCGCCAGCCCCTGGAAACCTGGAAGCGCTATTTCTCGCGCTGGATCGACGAGCCCGAGCCCAAGGCGCTGATGCTGTCCAGCATCTTCTTCGACCTGCGCCCCATCCGCGGCGAAAAGGCCCTGCACCGCGAGCTGGAAGCCCTGATCCTGGAAAAGGCCCGCCGGAACCACCTGTTCCTGGCCCACATGGTGGGCAACGCCCTGACCCACCGCCCGCCCCTGGGCTTCTTCCGCAACTTCGTGCTGGACCAGGTGGGCGGCCACGGCAACCGCCTGGACCTGAAGCACAGCGGCGTGGTGCCGATCATCGACCTGGCCCGGGTCTATGCCCTGGAAGTGGGCGAGCAGGCGGTGAACACCATCGAGCGCCTGTCGGCGGCCGAGGAGGGCAAGGTGCTGAGCCACGCCGGCGCCCAGGACCTGCTGGACGCCTTCGAGTTCATTTCCCAGACCCGCCTGATCCACCAGGCCGAACAGATCCGCCGCGGCGAGAAGCCCGACAACTTCCTGTCGCCCGAGGCCCTGTCGCAGTTCCAGCGCAACCATCTGAAGGACGGCTTCGCGGTGGTCAAGACCATCCAGTCGGCCGTGGCCGCGGCCCACAACGTGAACTGACCCGGCCATGATGGGGATGATCCGCAGCCTCGGCCTGGGCCGACGCATCCTGGCGCGCCGGGCGCCGGAAGGGCCGCTGCGCGACTACTACGAAGCCCCCTACCCCGAACTGAAGGCCGACTGCCGCGACGTGGAATTCGTCGCCCTGGACCTGGAAACCACGGGCCTGGACCCGCGCCAGCATGAAATCGTCAGCATCGGCTGGGTGCTGGTCCGCGACCTGAAGGTGGACATGGCCGAACACGGCCACATCCTGGTCAAGCCCAAGAGCGGCCTGACGGCGGATTCGGCGGTGATCCACCACATCTTCGACGACCACCTGGAAACGGCCGAACCCATCGACCGGGCCCTGGCCCACATCCTGCCCATCCTGGCCGGCCGGGCCCTGCTGGCCCACCACGCGCGGGTGGAACAGGGCTTCCTGGGCGCCGCCTGCAAGGCCGTGTACAAGACCCCGCTCGACATCATGGTGGCCGACACCATGGCCCTGGAACGGCGCCGCATGGCCGCCCAGAACCAGGCCGTGAAGCAGGGCGACCTGCGGCTGGACGCCGTGCGCCAGCGTTACAACCTGCCCCGCTACCGGGCCCACAACGCCTTGCTGGATGCCGTGGCCTGCGCCGAGCTGTTCCTGGCCCTGGTCCAGCACCGGGCGGCGGGCCGGCGGGTGCGCCTGGGCGAAGTCGCCGCCTGAAACCCCGATCGGAACCCGAAAGCCACAGCCGCCATGTTCGAAATCTTTTCCATCCTTGCCGTGGCCGCCGGCGTGGCCGGCCTGATCCACATGGGTTACCGCGTCACGGGCCGCCGCCCGCCGCGCTGGGCCATGCCCCTGGGGGCCGGCCTGTCCATGGTGGTGTTCATGATCTGGAACGAATATTCCTGGCTGTCGCGCACCGTGGAGACCCTGCCCGACACGGTGACGGTGGTGGAAACCCACACCTACACGGCGCCCTGGCAGCCCTGGACCTACGTGTTCCCCCGGGTCGACCGGTTCCTGGCCGTGGACAAGGCCGAATTCCAGCACAACCCCAACCTGCCGGGACTGGTGCTGGCCCGCAGTTTCCGCATCAAGCGCAACGACGCCACCCTGACGGTGCAGCACCTGTTCGACTGCACCAAGGGCCGCCGGGCCGACCTGTCGCCCGGCACCGCCTTCGGCCAGGACGGCATGCCCGAGAACCCCGAGTGGCACGAGATGACGGCCAACGACCCCCTGCTGGTCGCCGTCTGCGCCCCTTCGTGACCGGCCCGCAAGGGGCGCGGACCGATTGGCCCACGGTGTGGCTGGCGGTCATCGCCGGGCTGATCGTGTCGGCCCACGTGGGCAAGCTGCCGCCGGCCATGCCCCTGGTGCGGGCCGACCTCAACCTGGGCCTGGTGATGGGCGGCTGGGCCACCTCCATGTTCAACCTCACCTCGCTGCTGATCGGCGCCGTGGCCGGCAGCCTGTCGGACCGCATCGGCCACCTGCGGGTGTTGCTGACGGGCCTGGCGGCCCTGGCCCTGGGCGGGGTGCTGGGGGCCCTGGCGGACACGGCCCCGCCGCTGCTGGTGGGCCGGTTCATCGAGGGCTTCGGCTTCGTCACCATCATCGTGTCGGCGCCGTCCATCATCGTCGACGCCGCCCACGGCCCCGACCGGCGCCTGGCCCTGGGCCTGTGGAGCACCTACATGCCGGCCGGCGTGGCGCTGATGATGGTCATCGCCCCGGTGCTGCTGCACACCGTGGGCTGGCGTGGCCTGTGGCTGGCCCTGGCGGCCCTGTCGGCGGCCTGGTGCGGGGTGTTGTGGCTGGCCCGCCGCCGCATGCCGCGCGACCACGGCGGCCCCCCGCCCCTGCCCCTGGCGCGCAACCTGCGCATCGGCCTGGCGGCCCCGGGCCCGTGGCTGCTGGGCCTGTGCTTCGGCGTCTATGCCCTGCAGTGGCTGGCCCTGATGGTGTGGATGCCCAGCTTCCTGGTGGAACAGCGGGGCATGGGCACCGGCGACGCGGCCCTGCTGACGGCCCTGGTGGTGGCCATGAACGTGCCGGCCAACCTGGCCGCCGGCTGGATGCTGAAGCGCGGCGCCCGGCGCTGGCTGCTGATTCTGGTGTCCAGCCTGGTCATGGCGGCGTCGGCCGTGGGCATCCTGTCCGATGTCCTGGGCGACGGCGTGCGCTATGGCCTGTGCATGCTGTTTTCGGCCGTGGGCGGATTCATCCCGGCCTCGCTGCTGGCCGCGGCGCCGGACTTCTCGCCCAGCCGGGGGCAGCTGGCCACGGTCAACGGCATGCTGATCCAGGGGTCCAACCTGGGCCAGTTCGCCGGCCCGCCGGCCGTGGCGGCCATCGTCAGCGTGTATGGTGGCTGGGAAAGCGCGGTGTGGCTGATCGTCGCCATGGCCCTGGCCTGCGCCGGCCTGGCCCTGCTGATCGGCCGTGCCGAAAGCCGGCTCTGAGGGAAGGAGAGGCGGAGACGATCAGTCGGCGAGCGCCGGGGCCGTGATGGCGATGCCGGTGTCGGAAAGGGCCGTCGCGGCGGCCGTCGGGTTGTCGGCCCGGCTCCAGGTCACGACGACCGTGGCCAGCATGACCGCCCAGGTGATGGCAAGGCCCAAACGCTTGATGTGTGATGTCTGCTTCATGATCCTGTCCCCAAGAGACGGCGTGAACCGTTGTTGTTGACGCAAATCATATCGAAAACGAAACATTCTGGCTGTGATGTTTGTCACACCCCGGCCCCGGGTGGACCGGAAAGTTGAAAATTTATGCCCCACCCCCGTCCGGCGTCCGGCAGGGGGTGGGGAGGTGGCGCCCGATCAGGCGGAAACCCGGGCCACGTAGTAGCAGTTCTGGAAGTCGTGGGGCAGGTCGTGGACCGTCACGTCGCCGAAGCCGGCCGCGGCCAGCATGTCCTGGGCCAGCTCGCGCCCCCAGGCGGCGCCCAGGCCGGCCCCGCCCTGGGCCAGGGACACCGACGTGCAGTGCATGGTCGAGATGGTGTAGATCAGCGGCGCGATGGGGTGGTCCATGTTCCTGTGCACGTGGCTGGACAGGCCGATGTCCTGCATCAGGAACACCCCGCCCGGCTTCAGGGCCCGGGCGATGGCCGCCAGCACCACGTCGGGCCGGGCCTGGTCGTGGATGGCATCGAAGGCGGTGATCAGGTCGTAGGTGGCGGGCTCGTCCAGGTCGCTGGTGTCGCGCTGCAGGAACTGGATGTTCTTCAGGCCCAGGCGATCGGCCTCGGCCCGGCCGGCGGCGATGGTCTCCTCGCACAGGTCGTAGCCGGTGAACCAGCTTTTGGGGAACGCCCGGGCCATCAGGTTGAGCGCCCGGCCGCTGCCGCAGCCGATGTCCATCACCTGGATGCCGGCCTCCAGCCGCGCCGTCAGGCCCGGGGCCAGGGGCAGGATGTGCTCCAGCAGCGAGGCCAGCACCGTCTGCCCGCTGTCCTCGGCCATCACCTCGTGGAACCGGTGGTAGCAGCCGTAGGACACGCCGCCGCCGTTATGGAAGCAGTCGACGATGCGGTCCTCCACTCCGCCCATGACGGCCATGTACTGGGCGAAAGCGGCAATGTTGTCGGGCGTGGCGGCGCGGGTCAGGAAGGCCGCGTGCTCGCCGCACAGGTGGTAGGTCTGGTCCGCGTGGGCGTGGTCCACCAGGCCGCCGGTGGCCATGGCGCCCAGCCATTCGCGCACGTAGCGTTCGTTCAGGCCGGCCCGGGCGGCGATCTCGGCGCTGGTGGCCGGCGGCATCTGGGCCATGGTGTCGAACAGGCCGGTGCGGTGGCCGACGGACGTCATCAGGGCCAGGGCGCCGGCGTTGAGCATGCCGATCATGGTGTCGGCGAAGGCGTCCATCTTGGCGGGGTCCAGGGCCGGGGTGGCGGCCTGGGCCAGGGCTTGGGTGGTCATGGGGGTCTCTCCGTTGCATGGGTGGGTGTCGATGGCGCCACCCTGGGCCCGGGCCGTGAACCGGCCGTCCGGCGCGGCGTGAAAAAGGCGTGAAACCGCCTTTCGGGCGGGAAAAGCCCTTTTTTTCCCGCTCCGGGTGGCGTCTATACTCGGCCCGCACACCATCAACCGGGATCGACGGCGCTGGGGAGGCGGCCGATGGAACCCCTGAAACTGAACATCCTGGGCGGCTTCACCCTGGTGGACCGGAGCGGCGCCCCCCTGGGCCTGGCGGCCAAGAAGGCCCGCGCCCTGCTGGCCTACCTGGCCCTGGCCGGCGGGCCGGTGCCGCGCGACCGCCTGGCCACCCTGCTGTGGGAGGACCGCGACGAGGCCCAGGCCCGCTCCAGCCTGCGCCAGGCCCTGTCGGCCCTGCGCCGGGCCCTGGGCGATGCCGCCGACGCCCTGCGCGCCGATACCGAGACCGTCGCCCTGGACCCGGACCTGGTGGCCGTGGACGCCCGCGATTTCGAGGCCGCCGCCGCCGGCCCCTCGACCACGGCCCAGGAACGGGCGGCGGCGCTGTACCGCGGCGACCTGCTGGACGGCCTGGACGCCCGCGCCCCGGCCTTCGACGACTGGCTGCGCGGCGAGCGCCAACGCCTGCTGGGCCTGGCCATCGCGGTGCTGGGCCGGCGCCTGGACGCGGCCCTGGAAAAGGGCGCCGACGCGGCGGCCCTGCAGGCCGCCACCCGCCTGGTGGTGCTGGACCCGGCGCAGGAACCGGCCCACCGGGCGCTGATGCGCCTGCACGCCCGCCAGGGCCGGCGCACCGACGCCCTGAAGCAGTACCGGCGCCTGGAAACGGTGCTGCGCCGCGAGCTGGCCGTGGCCCCGGAACCGGAAACCCAGCAGCTTTACGCCGACATCCTGAACCGCCGCGACGCCCCGGCCGCGACAACGTCCCCCGCGCCCGCCGCCGCGCCGTCGCCCCGCGCGCCCATTTCCGATTCCGCCCCGGCGCCGGAACTGCGCCAGGCCAGCGTTTTGTATGCCGACCTGTGCGGCTTCACGGCCATGACGGCGGCCCTGGACCCGGAACAGGTCCACGCCGTCACCGGGCGGTTCTTCCAGGTGGTGGACGCCCTGGTCATGGCGCACGGCGGCACCGTGCACCGGCACATCGGCGACAACGTGATGGCCGTGTTCGGCGTGCCCGTGGCCCACGGCAACGACGCCCAGCGGGCCGTCGCCACGGCCCGGGCCGTGCACGCCGCCATGGCCGGCATGGCGGCCGACCTGCGGGCCGAGGTGGGGCCCGACCTGGACCAGAACCTGGCGGCCCACGTGGGCATCGCCAGCGGCCCGGTGATC
>JAGREA010000049.1 GCA_020446745.1 Rhodobacterales bacterium
CCTGGTGCGCCAGGGGCGCCTGGCGCGGCTGCGGGTCACGGTGCCGGACCAGCCCGGGGCCCTGGCCCGGCTGACCGCCATCATCGCCCAGGGCGGCGGCAACATCGTCGACCTATACCACCTGCGGGCCTTCGCCCACGTGCCCGCCAAGTCGGCCGAGGTGGACGTGGCCGTGGAAACCCGCGACGCCGGCCAGGTGGACGCTATCGTCAGGGCGCTCGAGGCCGACGGCTTCCCGGCCCGGCGCATGGAGGCCACGGGGTGAGCGCCCCCGTCGTCACCTGGGGCATCATCGGCTGCGGCGCCGTCACCGAGGTGAAAAGCGGCCCGGCCCTGGCCCAGGCCGAAGGGTCGCGCCTGGTGGCCGTCATGCGCCGCGACGGCGCCAAGGCCCAAGACTATGCCCAGCGCCACGGCGGCCTGGACTGGACCACCGACGCCCAGGCCCTGGTCAACCACCCCCAGGTCACCGCCGTTTACGTGGCCACGCCGCCGGCCGCCCACAGGGACGCCGTGCTGCTGGCCGCCGCCGCCGGCAAGGCGGTGCTGGTGGAAAAGCCCATCGCCGCCCACAGTCGAGACGGGGCCGAGATGGTGGCCGCCTGCGCCGCCGCCGGGGTGCCCCTGTCGGTGGCCTTCTACCGCCGCCGCCTGCCCCGGTTCCAGGCCCTGCGCGAGATCGTGCTGTCGGGCCGCATCGGCGCGCCCCGGGCCGTTTCCGTGCGCCACGTGGGGCCCCTGACGGTGCCGCCCGAGGCCTGGAAGGTGGACCCGGCGGTGAACGGCGGCGGGGTGTTCATGGACACCCAGGTGCACACGCTCGACTGGCTGACCCACGTGTTCGGCCCGCCCCGGGCCGTTTCCGGCCTGGCCCGCAACCAGGCCGGCGCCTACCGGGCCGAGGACACGGTGATGGCGCAAATCGCCTACGCCGGCGGGGTGACGGCCAGCTTCTTCTGCTGCTATTGCGCCGACGCCATGGAGGAGACGGTGACGGTGATCGGCACGGAAGGGCGGGCATCCATGGGCTTCTTCCGGCCCGACGGGATCACCCTGACCACCGCCGCCGGCACCGAGACCATCGACCTTCCCGACCCGCCCCACGTGCACCAGCCGTTCATCCAGGCGGTGGTGGACCACATCCGCGGCCGGGGCGACAACCCCTGCGACGGCGACACGGGCCTGGCGGCCCTGCGCACGGCCGAGGCGATTCTGGGGACCGGCTGAAGAATCCGCGTCGGCCGATCCGGCAGGTCTCCCCGTTCCCATCCCGTTTCCACCGTCGCTCCCGCGAAGGCGGGAGCCTATGGGCGGCGCAGGCCGGTGCATGGCATTGCGGAAAAAAAAGGGGAACCACAGAGAACACAGAGGTTCACAGAGAAGCCACAGAGAAGAAGAAGAGGCGCGCTTCGCGCGCAGTCCTTTCTTGCTTCGCGCAGCGAAGCCTCTGTGGCTCCTCTGTGACTCTGTGTTCTCTGTGGTGAACCTTTTTTTAGGTGAAGACGGCCCCCGTCATTCGCCGCCAATAGGCTCCCGCCTTCGCGGGAGCGACGGGTGGAGGGGAGGCCCTCGCCGAAAGAAAATCGCCCTCCCCCGCTTGCGCGAGGGAGGGCCCAGTCACAGGGAGGCTTCTCGGAATTTCGGGATCAGGCCGCGCGGTCCTTCAGGTACCGTTCGGCCAGCACTTCGGCGATCTGCACCGTGTTCAGGGCCGCGCCCTTGCGCAGGTTGTCGGACACGCACCAGAAGCTCAAACCGTGCTTCACCGTGGGGTCCTTGCGCAGGCGGCTGACGTAGACCGCGTCCTCGCCGGCGCATTCCACCGGGGTCACGTAGCCCTCGTCGGCCCGGTGGTCGACCACCGACACGCCCGGCGCGTTGCCCAGGGCCTCGCGGGCCTCGTCCTCGGTGATGGGGCGGGCGAACTCCACGTTCACCATCTCGCCGTGGCCGATGAAGCTGGGAATGCGCACGCAGTTGGCGTGCACGGCGATGTCCGGGTCCAGGATCTTGCGGGTCTCCACGGCCATCTTCCACTCTTCCTTGGTGGCCCCGTCATCCATGAACTTGTCGATGTGGGGGATGGCGTTGAAGGCGATCTGCTTGGTGAACTTGCTGCGGTATTTCTCGGGCGCCTCGTTGGCGTAGATGCCGCGCGTCTGGTTGAACAGCTCGTCCATGGCCTCCTTGCCGCCGCCCGACGTGGATTGGTAGGTGGACACCACCACCCGCGTGATCTTCGCCAGGTCGTGCAGCGGCTTCAGGGCCACCACCATCTGGATGGTCGAGCAGTTGGGGTTGGCGATGATGCCCTTCTTGGTGTACCCGCCGATGGCCTGGGGGTTCACTTCCGGCACCACCAGGGGGACGTCCGGGTCCATGCGGAAGTGCGACGTGTTGTCCACCACCACGGCGCCGGCGGCGGCGGCCCGGGGGCTGTAGACGGCCGATACGCTGGCTCCCGGCGACGACAGCACGATGTCGGTGCCGCGGAAGTCATAGTCCTCAAGATTGTAGACCTTGAGCACGGCGTCCTCGCCGAAGCTGATTTCCCGGCCCACGGACCGTTCCGAGGCCAGGGCCACCACCTCGTCGGCGGGGAAGCCGCGCTCGGCGACGATTTGAAGCATTTCCCGGCCCACGTTGCCCGTGGCGCCGACGACGGCGATCTTGAATCCCATTGTCAGGGTCTCCTTGAGTGTCAGGCGCCGCTAGCGGGCGGCAGCGGCATGAAGAACGTGCCGCGGTGATTGTGCAAGTCCCAAATTCAACCGTTTGCCCAGGGTCACGTCGTTGGCCGGATCCAGGCTGATCTCGTCCCACTCGCTGTGCAGGTAGCCGTTGCGGGCATAGAACATGAGCGCCGCCTTGGGCGAATGGAGCACCACGCGGCGGTAGCCCCGCCGGGCCGCCCAGCGTTCGGCCAGGGCCAGCAGCACCCGGCCATAGCCCAGGCCGTGGCAGGCCGGCTCGATGGCCAGTTGGCGCCAGGCCGCCCGGCCTTCGCCCAGGTCATCCACCCGCACGGTCCCCACCAGGACGGTGTTGCGCAGCAGGCACAGCACCTGGTGCCCGGTGGCGTGGTCTTCCGGGCGGTTTTCCGGGTCGTAGGCGATGTGGGGCAGCTGCGGTTCGAAGATGGCGCGCTGGCGGATGCTGTGCACCAGCTCCCATTCCTCGGCCGATTCCGGCGGCCGCAGGGTGAACAGGCTCCCCAGTTCGTGGGTGGTGATGACCATGACCTTGCTCCAAACCAAAAAGGCCCGCGGGTGGTCTTTCCGCGGGCCAGACGATCGTTTTCGAAGTCGAAAGACGTTAAGTCTGTACCCGCGGCACCGGCTTTTTCTGGGTGGCGGCGGTCTCCACGATCACGCCAGCCGGCACCGCCGCGACGGGAGTCACGGTGGTCAGGGTCACGAAAGTGGTGGCGTTCGTCATCATGGTTTTTTACGCATACACGGGCTGCAAACGAAACGCAAGCGACAATAAGGCAGCGCCGGAAGCGGGTTTTTTCCGCCGCCCAGTCTGCTATGGTTCGCCGGCCCGACAGACCAGGGATTCCCCGCCATGCTCGACGCCCGCATCGTTCCCGTCACCGCCTTCCAGCAGAACTGCACCGTCCTCTGGTGCACGGCCACCCTGAAGGGCGCCGTGGTGGACCCGGGCGGCGACCTGGACCGCATCCGCCAGGTGGTGGACGACAACCAGGTGACGGTGGAAAAGGTGCTGGTCACCCACGGCCATCTGGACCACGCCGGCGGCGTGGCGGCCCTGGCCAGGTCCTACGGCGTGCCCATCGAGGGCCCCCACGAGGACGAGGTGTTCTGGATCGACCAGCTGCCCGAGCAGTGCGCCGCCTATGGCCTGGGCCCGTCGGAGGCCTTCACCCCCGACCGCTGGCTGGACGACGGCGACCAGGTGACCGTGGGCAACGTGCCGTTCGACGTGATCCACTGCCCCGGCCACACCCCGGGCCACGTGGTGTTCTTCCAGCCGGACGCGCGCCTGGCGATTGTCGGCGACGTGCTGTTCCAGGGTTCCATCGGCCGCACGGACTTCCCGCGCGGCAACCTGAACGACCTGCTGTCGGCCATCCGCACCAAGCTGTTCCCCCTGGGCGACGACATTCAGTTCGTACCCGGCCACGGGCCCGTTTCCACCTTTGGCCAGGAACGCAAGACCAATCCGTTCTGCGGGGATAACGCGCGGTACGGGTGACCGCCCCCTCTCCGTCGCTCCCGCCTTCGCGGGAGCGACGAGTAGAGGAAGGGGGGCAACGTCGAAGTTGCGGCCCCGTCAGTTGCGGCCGACCGTGGCCAGCATGCCGCCGATGCCCACGAACATGGCCCCGGCGGCGCGGTTGAACCAGCGGCCGTTGGCGCCCAGCCAGGGGGCCACGCGCTGGGCCATGCCGGCCAGGACCAGCTCGTAGACGAACTCCACGAACCCGAAAGTGCCGCCCATGATCAGGAACTGCGGCAGCCAGGCCGCCGCCGGGTCCATGAACTGGGGCAGGAAGGCGGCGAAGAAGATCAGCGCCTTGGGGTTCGACGTGGCGACCAGGAAACCCTGCAGGAACAGCCCCCGGGGCGTCACCGCCTCGGCCGGGCCGCCGGCCGACACCCGGGGCGGCGGGGCCCGCCAGGTGCGGATGCCCAGGTACACCAGATAGGCGGCGCCGATCCACTTGGCGATGGTGAAGGCCTGCTCCGAGGCCGCCAGCAGGGCCCCCAGCCCGGCTAGGGACACGGCGATGAGCAGCAGGAAGCCGGTCACCCCGCCCAGCACCGTGGCCACGGTGCGGCGCACGCCGAAGCGCATGCCGTGGGTCAGCGACAGCAGCCCGTTGGGCCCCGGGGTGAGGGACAGCCCCACCGCCGCCGCCGCGTACAGCAGCCAGAGGTCGAGGCTCATGACCCGAGCCCACCCATGGTCAGGCGCCGATCAGCTTGTCCAGCTCGGCCACCAGGCTTTCGCCCATGACGGTGGTCGACACCTTGGCCATGCCGTCCTGCATGATGTCGGCCGTGCGCAGGCCGCCCGACAGCACGTTCTGCACCGCCTGCTCGATCAGGTCGGCGTCCTCGCCCATGTCGAAGGAATAGCGCAGGCACATGGCGAAGCTGAGGATGGTGGCCAGCGGGTTGGCCATGTGCTTGCCGGCGATGTCGGGGGCCGAGCCGTGCACCGGTTCGTACATGGCGGCGCGGCGGCCGCTGGAATCGGTGGGGCCCAGGGTGGCCGAGGGCAGCATGCCCAGCGAACCCGTGAGCATGGCCGCGCAGTCCGACAGCAGGTCGCCGAACAGGTTGTCGGTGACGATCACGTCGAACTGGCGCGGGTAGCGCACCAGCTGCATGGCGCAGTTGTCGGCGTACATGTTGTGCAGTTCCACGTCGGGGAAGTCCCGGTGCACGCGGGCCACCTCGCGGCGCCAGAACACGCCCGATTCCATGACGTTGGCCTTTTCCACCGAATGCACCTTGGAGGACCGCTTGCGGGCCAGGTCGAAGGCCAGGCGGGCCACCCGGTCCACCTCGGCATCGGTGTAGACCTGGGTGTCGAAGCCCTTGGAGCCGCCGCCGGGCAGGTCCTCGATGCCGCGCGGGGTGCCGAAGTAGACGCCGGCCGTGGTCTCGCGGACGATCATGATGTCCAGGCCCTTGACGACATCGAGCTTCAGGGTCGAGGCCTCGGCCAGGGCGTCGAACACCACCGCCGGGCGCAGGTTGGCGAACAGGTCCAGGTCCTTGCGCAGGCGCAGCAGGCCCGCTTCCGGCCGGTGCTCGCGGGGCACGTCGTCCCACTTCGGGCCGCCCACGGCGCCCAGCAGCACGGCGTCGGCGGCGGCCGCGTCGGCCACGGTCTCGTCGGTGACGGCGCAGCCGTGGGCGTCGTAGCAGGCGCCGCCCACCAGGCCGTCGGTGATGTCGAAGGCGGCGGTGCGGCGCTTGGCCATCCAGTCGATGACCCGGCGCACCTCGCCCATCACCTCGGGGCCGATGCCGTCACCCGGCAGGAACAGCAGCTTCTTGTTGGCGGTCATGGGGGTCCTCTTGCTCAAACGCGATGGGGCCGCCGTCACAGCCAGGGCTGGGCGACGCGGCGGGTGTCCTCGAAGTCGGAAATGGCGTCGGCCTTTTGCAGGGTCAGGCCGATGTCGTCCAGGCCGTTCAGCAGGCAGTGCTTGCGGAACGGGTCGATGTCGAAGCTGACGGACCCGCCGTCGGGGCCGGTGATCACCTGGTTTTCCAGGTCGATGGTCACCGTGGCGTTGGCGCCGCGCTCGGCGTCGGCCATCAGCTTGTCCACGTCTTCCTGCGGCAGCTTGATGGGCAGAATGCCGTTCTTGAAGCAGTTGTTGTAGAAGATGTCGGCGAAGCTGGTGGAAATGACGCAGCGGATGCCGAAATCCAGCAGCGCCCAGGGGGCGTGCTCGCGCGACGAGCCGCAGCCGAAGTTGTCGCCGGCCACCAGGATCTGGGCCTGGCGGTAGGCCGGCCGGTTCAGCACGAAATCGGGCTTTTCCTGGCCGTCGTCGTCATAGCGCATCTCGTCGAACAGGTTCTTGCCCAGGCCCGACCGCTTGATGGTCTTCAGGAACTGCTTGGGGATGATCATGTCGGTGTCGATGTTGATCAGCGGCATGGGCGCCGCGACACCGGTCAGCTTGGTGAACTTGTCCATGGTCGTTCCCCCGTTTAGTCCAGGTCCAGCGCGCGGGCGTCGGTCAGGTGGCCGGTGATGGCCGCCGCGGCGGCCATGGCCGGGCTGACCAGGTGGGTGCGCCCGCCAGTGCATCGCCGTGCCGGCTTGGGTGAAATGGGCGAAGATCCAGGTCATGACGTGCGGCGAGACAGAGGCGGCGACCGCCGAGACCGAGGCGATCACGCCCTGCAACTCGCCTTGCTGGTCCTCGGGCGTGAGA
>JAGREA010000417.1 GCA_020446745.1 Rhodobacterales bacterium
CACCAAATCGCATCTTGCCGTACCCCTGTCCCCGACGCCGGTGGCGGCGTCCCGTTCAGGGCGCCGGAAACACCTCGTCCATTCTGTCCGTCCACCAGTAGACCAAAAGGCCTAACCATTCGTGAACGGCCAGCGACAGGCGGCCCAGGCCGCCGCCCAGGCCGGGGAACCAGCCCCGGCGGCCGTCCAGGGCGTCGGTGGGCGTCATGTAGTCCACCGGATGGGCGATGACGGGCCAACCCACGGCGCGGAACACCCCCACGGCCCGGGGCATGTGGAAGGCCGAGGTGACCAGCAGCCACCGCTGGCCCGGCTGGGGGGCCATCAGTTCCCGCGCCCGGGCGGCGTTCTCGCGGGTGTTGCGGGCCTGGTCCTCCAACCACACGCGGCCCGGCGCCACCCCCATGTCGGCCAGCAGGCGGCCCACCAGGGGGGCCTCCTTCAGGTCGGGCCGCAGGGGGTCGCCGGACCCGGCCGAATAGAGGATGCGGGCGTCGGGATGGCGCCTGGCCAGGGCCACCATCTCGGTCACCCGGTCGGCGGCGCCGCCCAGTTGCACCTGCCCCCGGTCGGCGCTGAGGGCCGGGTCCAGCACCCCGCCCAGGACGATGATGCCGTCCACGGGATCCGTCACCGGGGTGGGCGGAAAGCGGTTTTCCAGGGGCGCGATCATCCAGGTGCCCAGGGGCACCACGGCCACGGTGACGGCGGCCAGCAGGCCCAGGCCCAGCAGCCCCCGGCCGAACCGCCCGGCCCGCCCCGGCGCCAGGGCCAGCAGCGCGCCCAGGCCCAGCAGCCCCAGCAGCAGGTTGGCGGGCTCCACCAGCGGCCACAGGAACTTGGACAGGGGGAAGAACATGGCTGGCGGTTCGCCCTACTCCGCGGCGCCGGCCCGGCGCAGCATGCGGATGACGCCCGTGTAGGCCATGCTGAGGCCCCGGGCCCGGGGATCGTCGAACCGGCGGGCCTTGTCCAGGGCCCGGGACAGGGCCGAGCGCCCGAACACGTCCTTGCGGCCCGCCTGGGCCCCGGCGTTGAGCAGCAGGCGCACCGACACCACGCTGCCGCCCTCGGCGGCGATCATCAGCGCCGTCTGGCCCTCGCCGTCCACGCAGTCCACGGGGGTGCCGGCGGCCAGCAGGCCGTCCAGGTCCTCGAATTCGTCCAGGAAGGCGGCGTCCAGCAGGTCGCGGCAGTCCCAGTCCTGGCGCGCCCGGGCCTCCGGTCCCGCCGCCAGGACCAGGGTCGCGGCCAGGAAAAGACCGGTTCCGGCCGCCCGGGGAATCAAATTCCTGTGAATCCTGTCGCCTCCCTTGAATAAGAACCGGATTTTCCGGCGCCGAATCCTTATGTTACGCTGACCGATACGGGAGATCGGACGAGAATCGTCATGGTATCTGCAATCGGCGGGGTGGGACAGGCGCTGTCGGCCGGGGGGACCTCGGTCGCCCGCATCGGCGCGTCCGGCGACCTCACCGAGGCCGAACAGGCCCAGGTCCAGAAACTCAAGAAGATCGACGCCCAGGTGCGGGCCCACGAGCGCGCCCACCAGACGGCCGGCGGCCCGCTGACCGGCGCCGCCACCCTGCAGACCGTGCGCGGCCCCGACGGCAAGCTCTATGCCGTGGGCGGCGAGGTCTCCATCGACGTCAGCCCCGAGGGCGATCCGCGGTCCACCATCCGCAAGATGGAGATCGTCATCCGCGCCGCCCTGGCGCCTTCCAACCCCTCGGGCCAGGACCGGGCCGTGGCGGCCCAGGCCAAGCGCATCCTCATCGAGGCGCAGCAGCAGCTCAACGCCGAACGGGCCCAGGAGGCCCAGGGCGGCGCCGAGGACGAGGCCAACGCCAATTCCCTGGCCAACCGCCTGCAGCCTGGCGACGCCCGCCAGCAGTCCGCCGCCCAGGCCTACAGCCAGGCCGACAACCTGATCAACACCGTCAACGCGGCCCAGCGCCCCCTGTTCGCCCTGTCGATCTGATCCCGGAAACGCGGCAATCCCCCTCCGCCCCTTCCCGGGAGGGCCCTTGGGCGCGGTTTCCTGTTTGTCCTATGATGGAACAATAGTAGGTTATAACGAATTCTATCGGCGCAGGGAGAGTTGCGGCATGACTGGCACGGGCTTTCGTCATCTATCGGTCACCCTGGAAGGGGACGGCATCGCCCTGGTCCGCATGGACCGGCCGGACAAGCGCAACGCCATCAACGACGCCCTGATCGCCGACCTGGGGGCCTTCTTCGGTGCCCCGCCGGCGGGGGCCAAGGTGGCCATCCTGCTGGGCGCCGGGGACCACTTCTGCGCCGGGCTGGACCTGGCCGAGCACAAGGAACGCGACCCCTTCGGCGTGATGCACCATTCCCAGTCCTGGCACCGGGCCTTCGAGGCCCTGGAATTCGGCGGCCTGCCGGTGGTGTCGGTGCTGCACGGGGCGGTGATCGGCGGCGGCATGGAGATCGCCATGAGCACCCACGTGCGGGTGGCCGAACCCACCGCCACCTATGCCCTGCCCGAGGGGCGGCGGGGCATCTTCGTGGGCGGCGGGGCCAGCGTGCGGGTGTCGCGCATCCTGGGGGCGGACCGCATGCGCGAGATGATGCTGACGGGCCGCCGCTACGACGCCCGGGCCGGCCAGGACCTGGGCCTGTCCCATTATCTGGTGGGCGCCGGCGAGGGATTGGACAAGGCCCGCGAGCTGGCCCGCACCATCGCCGGCAACGCGCCGATCTCCAACTACATGATGCTGACCGCCCTGGCCCGCATCGGCGACATGGCCATGACCGAGGGCCTGTTCGCCGAGTCCCTGGCCACGGCCATGACCCAGACCAGCGCCCACGCCCGCGAGGGCATGGCGGCATTCCTGGAAAAGCGGGCGACGGATTTCAAGGAGGAGAGCTAGGCGGCGGGAGGGCCCAGCCCTTCCGCCTGATCCCCCCTTCCCGCCACCCGTCGCCCCTCTTCGCCATCCATCATCCCCGCTCCCAACCGTCGATCCCGCCCTCTCCACCCATCCCCCCCGCATACTCTTCTCGTC
>JAGREA010000050.1 GCA_020446745.1 Rhodobacterales bacterium
AGCCGGAAGGGGGAATGCCCAGCGGCCGGGCCTCGCCGCGCACCGGCGAACCCCTGGTGCGGGCCCGGTTGACCGACGCCACGGCCGTGGACCTGGCCCCCGAGGGCGGCGGCCTGTGGCTGGACAGCGCCACCTTCGACACCCTGACCGGAACCCCCTGGGCGGGGCCCGACACCCGATCCGGGCCGGCGCCCCCCGCCGCCGCGGCTGCCCTGGCCGCCCTGGCACCCCTGCCCAACCTGTTCCTGCGCTCGGCCACCACCCTGGTGTTCCTGTACGCCCTGCTGGGCGCCGTGGGGATCGCGCTGGTGGAGGTCTACGACCTGTCCCTCCGGGATACCCTGCTGTCCCTGGCCATCGTATCGGCGGTGCAGTTCGCCATCGGGCCCTGGCTCACGGACATCACCCTGTCGTGGCTGTACCGCATCGACTGGGTGGCGCCCGGCGACCTGCCGCCCCACCTGGCCGCCTTCCTGGACCGCCTGTGCGCCGAACAGGGCATCAAGGTGCCGCGCATGGGCGTGCTGCGCGACGGTGCGCCCCAGGCCTTCACCTACGGCTGGTCGCCGAACACGGCGCGGATCGTCATCTCGCGCGGCCTGCTGGACCTGACCGAACCCGAGGAGGCCGAGGCCGTGGTGGCCCACGAGGTGGGCCACGCCGTGCATTGGGACATGTTCCTGATGACCGTGGCCCAGTTCGTGCCCATGGTCCTGTACGCCATCTATCGCCTGGCCGTGAACCTGCGCCCCAAGTCCAGCGACAAGGACCAGACGGCGGCGGTCCGCGTCGCCGTGGCCGCCGGGGCCTACCTGCTGTACATCCTGTCCGAATACGCGGTGCTGTGGTTCTCGCGGGGCCGGGAACTGCACGCCGACCGCTTCGCCGGCACCGCCACGGGCAACCCCACGGCCCTGGCCAGCGCCCTGGTGAAAATCGCCTACGGCCTGGCCGGGCGCAAATCGGGCACCGGCAAGGAGGGGGATGACAGCGAAAGCGGCGACCGGTTCCGGCCCGTGGCGGCCCTGGGCATCTTCGACCCGGCGGTGGCCCGGGGGCTGGCGCTGAAAACCTACAGCCCCGGCCGCGCGGCCGATGGCGCCGCCGCCCACGGCCTGGACGCGGACGACCTGAAGGGTGCCATGCGGTGGGACCTGTGGAACCCCTGGGCCGGCTGGTACGAGTTGAACTCCACCCACCCCCTGGTGGCCCGGCGCCTGGCCCACCTGGGCACCCAGGCCCGGGTCATGGGCAAGGTGCCCCTGGTGACCTTCGACGAAGCCCGGCCCGAATCCTACTGGGATGACTTCCTGCTGGACCTTTCCGTCCACCTGCTGCCGACGCTGGCCACCCTGGGCGCGGCCGCCGCGGCGGTGGTGCCGGCCCTGTCCCGGAACACGGCCCTGGACCTGAACCACCTGGTGGGCGGGGTGTTGCTGGCCCTGGGCCCAAGCCTGCTGCTGCGGTTCCTGTTCACCCACCGGGGCGGCGCCTATCCCGACATGTCGGTGGCGGCGCTGCTGAAACAGGTGAAGGTATCGGCCATCCGGCCCGTGCCCTGCGTGCTGCGGGGCACCATCATCGGCCGCGGCGTGCCGGGCTACATCCTGTCGGAGGATTTCGTGCTGAAGGACGACACGGGCATCCTGTTCCTGGACATGCGCCAGCCGCTGGCCCTGTGGGAAATCCTGTTCGGCGCCCTGAAGGGGGAGCGCTTCGTGGGCCGGAAGGTGGCCGTGCGCGGCTGGTTCCGGCGCGGCCCCGTGCCCTACCTGGAAATCAAGCACATCGACACGGCCGACGGGCGGACCCGAAGCTGGTCGCCGGTGGCCAAGGTGGTGTGGGGCGTCCTGGTCACCCTGGCCGGCCTGGTGGTCCTGACCCAGCGCCCCTTCCTGTCGGTGCCTCTGCCAACCCTGTTCTGACAACAGAAAACGGGGCCCGAAGGCCCCGTTTCCGTGAAACCGTGAAAGCGCGTCAGCTCCGGTGCGTCAGCTCCGGTTCTGGCGGTTGTCCACCAGGTCGTCGACCACGGCCGGATCGGCCAGGGTGGAGGTGTCGCCCAGGTTGGAGAAGTCGTCCTCGGCGATCTTGCGCAGGATGCGGCGCATGATCTTGCCGGAACGGGTCTTGGGCAGGCCCGGAGCCCACTGCAGCCAGTCCGGCGAGGCGATGGGGCCGATTTCCGAGCGCACCCACTTCACCAGTTCGGACTTCAGCTCGTCCGTCGGCTCCTCGCCCACGTTCAGGGTCACATAGGCGTAGATGCCCTGGCCCTTGATGTCGTGGGGCGCGCCCACCACGGCGGCCTCGGCCACCTTGGGATGGGCCACCAGGGCGCTTTCCACCTCGGCCGTGCCCATGCGGTGGCCGGACACGTTGATCACGTCGTCCACGCGGCCGGTGATCCAGTAGTAGCCGTCCTCGTCGCGGCGGCAGCCGTCGCCGGTGAAGTAGCGGCCCGGGTAGGTGGAGAAGTAGGTCTGCACGAACCGTTCATGGTCGCCGAACACCGTGCGCATCATGCCCGGCCAGGCATCGATGATGCACAGGTTGCCTTCCGTGGCGCCTTCCAGCGCGTTGCCGTCGGCATCGACGATCAGCGGCTGGACGCCGAAGAACGGGCGGGTGGCCGAACCGGGCTTCAGGTCCGTGGCGCCGGGCAGCGGGGTGATCAGGATGCCGCCCGTTTCGGTCTGCCACCAGGTATCGACGATGGGGCAGCGGCCGTCGCCGACCACGTTGTAGTACCATTCCCAGGCTTCCGGGTTGATGGGCTCGCCCACCGATCCCAGCAGGCGGATGGACGACCGGTCAGCCGCCTTCACCGGGCCTTCGCCCTCGCGCATCAGGGCGCGGATGGCCGTGGGCGCGGTGTAGAAGATGTTCACCTTGTGCTTTTCGCACACCTGCCAGAAGCGCGAGGCGTCCGGATAGTTGGGCACGCCCTCGAACATCAGGGTCTGGGCGCCGTTGGCCAGGGGCCCGTAGACGATGTAGCTGTGGCCGGTGACCCAGCCCACGTCGGCCGTGCACCAGTAGATGTCCCCGTCGTGGTAGTCGAAGACGTACTGGTGGGTCATGGAGGCGTACACCATGTACCCGCCGGTGGTGTGCAGCACGCCCTTGGGCGTGCCCGTGGAGCCCGAGGTGTAGAGGATGAACAGCGGGTCCTCGGCGCTCATCTCCTCGGGCGGGCATTCGGGCTCGGCCTCGGAGCAGGCCTTGTAGTAGCGCACGTCGCGGCCTTCGACCCAGTTCACGTCGGCCTTGGTGCGGGTGACCACGAACACGGTGGTGACCGTGGGGCAGTTCTCCAGCGCCTTGTCGGCGTTGACCTTCAGCGGCACCTTGCGGCCGCCGCGCAGGCCCTCGTCGGCGGTGATGACGCAGACCGACTTGCCGTCCTGCACGCGCTGGGCCAGGGCGTCGGGCGAGAAGCCGCCGAACACCACCGAGTGGATGGCGCCGATGCGGGCGCAGGCCAGCATGGCCACCGCGGCCTCGGGGATCATGGGCATGTAGATGGTGACCACGTCGCCCTTCTTGATGCCCCGCGCCTTCATGGCGTTGGCCAGGCGGCAGGTGCGCTCGTACAGGTCGCGGTAGGTG
>JAGREA010000418.1 GCA_020446745.1 Rhodobacterales bacterium
GTTCCACGAGAAGCTCGGCGCGCAATGCGGCTTCTGCACGCCGGGCATGATCATGGCCGCCGAGGGCCTGCTGCGGCGTGTCCCCCACCCCACGGACGACCAGATCAAGGCCGCCCTGGGGGGCAACATCTGCCGCTGCACGGGCTATGTGAAGATCATCGAATCGGTGCACGTGGCGGCCGAGGCCCTGGCGGCGGGAGAAGCGGCATGAGCGATCTTAAGGACATCAAGCCCGCCCGCATGGCCGGGGCCCGGGTGCCGCTGATCGACGGGGTGGAGAAGGTGACCGGCCGGGCCCAATATTCCGCCGACTTGGAACACCGCGACGCCTGGGCCGGGCGCCTGTACCGCAGCCCGTACAGCCACGCCGAGATCATCGCCGTGGACACCAGCGCCGCCCGGGCCCTGCCCGGCGTGATCGCCGTGATCACCGGCGACGACTGCGACAAGACCTACGGCATCCTGCCCATCGCCCAGAACGAATACCCCCTGGCGCGCGACAAGGTGCGCTATCGCGGCGAGCCCGTGGCCGCCGTGGCCGCCGAGACCGACGCCATCGCCGAGGCCGCCGTGCGCCTGATCCGCATGGAGGTGAAGGAACTGCCGGCCTACTACGCGCCGACGGAGTCCCGCCAGCCCGGCGCCGTGAAGCTGCACGACGACCGCGACGGCAACCTGGAACGCGACGTGCACCACGAGTTCGGCGACGTGGAGGCCGGTTTCGCCGCCGCCGACCTGGTGCGGGAAAAGACCGTCACCTGCGCCGAGGTCACCCACATGCACATGGAGCCCCATGCCTCGGTGGCGTCCTATGACGTGGAACGGGGGCGCATCGACCTGTGGTCCTGCACCCAGGTGCCCTACTACGTGCACCTGATGATCGAGCGCTGCCTGGACCTGGATTCGTCACAGATCCGCGTGGTGAAGCCGTTCATCGGCGGCGGCTTCGGGGCCCGCACGGAAACCCTGAACTTCGAGATCGTCGCCTGCCTGCTGGCCCGCGCCGCCCGTGGCAAGGTGCGCCTGAAGCTGAGCCGCGAGGAAACCTTCCTCACCCACCGGGGCCGCCCGCGCACCGAGGTGAAGATGAAGATCGGCCTGACGAAGGACGGCCGCCTGACCGCCTGCCATTGCGAGACCACCCAGGCCGGCGGGGCCTATGGCGGCTACGGCATCGTCACCATCCTTTATGCCGGGGCGCTGCTGAACGCGATCTACGCCATCCCGGCCGTGCGGTACGACGGCTACCGCGTCTACACCAACACGCCGCCCTGCGGGGCCATGCGCGGCCACGGCACGGTGAACGTGCGCTTCGCCTTCGAAAGCCTGCTGGACGACATGGCGCACGAGGCCGGGCTGGACCCCTTCCAGGTGCGCCGGGCCAACCTGCTGCCCCGCGAGACGGAAACCATCAACGGCCTGCTCATCAAATCCTACGGCCTGCCCGAATGCCTGGACTGGGCGGAACAGGCCTCGGGCTGGAAGGACCGGGCTTCCCGAAAGGGCCAGGGCAGGATGCTGAAGGGCCTCGGCATGGCGGCCTCCCACTACGTGTCGGGCGCCGCCAAGCCCGTGCACTGGACCGGCGAGCCCCACGCCACCATCAACCTGAAGCTGGACTTCGACGGCGGCATCACCGTGCTGACGGGCGCTTCCGACATCGGCCAGGGGTCGTCCACCATCGTCGCCCAGGCGGTGGGCGAGGTGCTGGGGGTGGATTTCTCGCGCCTGCGGGTGATCGCCAACGACAGCGCCATCACGCCCAAGGACAACGGCAGCTATTCGTCGCGCGTCACCTACATGGTGGGCAACGCGGCCATCGACGCGGCCCGCAACCTGAAGGCCGTGCTGGTGGCGGCGGCGGCCCGCAAGCTGGACGCCCAGCCCGACGACATCGAATGCCTGGGCGAGCTGTACCGCGTGGCCGGCAGCCAGGACCCGGGCCTGCCCTTCAAGGCCGTGGTGCGCGAGGCCCTGGTGGATACGGGCACCATCACCGTGAAGGGCACCTTCACCGTGCCCCGCGAATTCCAGGGCGGCAAGCACCGGGGCGCCGCCGTGGGCTCCACCATGGGGTTCTCCTACGCCGCCTCGGTGGTGGCCGTTTCCGTGGACCCGGACACCGGACAGGTGACCATCGACAAGGTGTGGACGGCCCACGACTGCGGCTATGCCATCAACCCCCTTTCCGTCGAGGGCCAGGTGCAGGGCGCCGTGTGGATGGGCCTGGGCCAGGCGCTTTCCGAGGAGACGCGCTATCACCAGGGCCTGCCCGTGGGGCCGAACATCCTGGACTACCGGGTGCCGACCATCGTCGAGAGCCCGGACATCGCCGTGAAGATCGTCGAAAGCCTGGACCCCAACGGCCCCTTCGGCGCCAAGGAGGCCAGCGAGGGGGCGCTGAGCAGCGTCATCCCGGCGGTGATCAACGCCGTGGCCGACGCCACCGGCGTGCGCCTGGACACCCTGCCCGTCACCCCCGACCGCCTGCTGGCGGCCATGGACCGCCAGGCCAAGGCGGCCCGCCGCGCCGCCGCCACGGCAGCCGAATAGGGAGCCGCCTGATGGAAGCCCTGCCCGACCTGACGCTCCACCGCCCGGCCACCCTGGCCGAGCTGCGCGCCCTGCTGGACGCCAACCCGACCGCCCGCCTGCTGGGTGGCGGCACGGACCTGCTGGTCAACCTGCGGCGCGGCATCGACACGCCGGACGTGATGGTGGAGACCACCCGGGTGGCCGACCTGCACGGCCTGTCCGTGGCGGACGACGGCGCCCTCACCGTGGGCGCGGCGGTGACGCTGGAGCGCCTGGCCGCCGACCCGGCCGTGCGGGCGGGCTGGCCGGCCCTGGCCCAGGCAGCCGAGGCCGTGGCCGGGCCCACCCACCGGGCCGTGGCCACGGTGGGCGGCAACCTGTGCCTGGACACCCGGTGCGTCTACTACAATCAGTCGGAATGGTGGCGCTCGGCCAACGACTACTGCCTGAAGAAGGCCGGCGAGATGTGCCACGTGGCGCCCAAGAGCAAGATCTGCTTCGCCTGCTTCTCCGGCGACGTCGCCCCGGCGGCCCTGGTGGCCGGCGCCACGGTGCGCCTTTCCGCCCCCACGGGCGAGCGCGAGATCCCGCTGACGGACCTCTACCGCGAGGACGGCGCCGCCCACCTGACCCTGGCCCCGGGCGAGATCGTGGTCTCCCTCACCGTCCCGTCGGTGGCGGGCTGGGAGACAGCCTACCGCAAGGTCCGCGTGCGCGGCTCCGTGGACTTCCCCTTGGCCGGCATCGCCATGGCCATCCAGCGCACCGACGGCCAGGTGACGGCCCTCCGCCTCGCCACCACGGGCACCAACGCCCGCCCCCTGCTGGTGGACGGCATCGACGCCCTATTGCCGGCGCCCGCCGACGAGGCCTTCCTGGACACCCTGGAACGCCTGATGGGCAAACAGATGCAGCCCATGAGCAGCACCTTCACGCCCCAGACCTATCGGCGACGGGTGGCGCTGAACGTGATGCGGGGGTTGGTTGGGGGTGAGGGGTTGCGTGTTTAGGGGCGATGGGTGCGTGGCGGTTAGCAAGAAAAGTGTTAACCGCAGAGAGCGCTGAGGGTGCGCGGAGGGCTGCTGAGTTCTTTAAAATGGTAAGTTGTCACCGAATTCCCAATTATTCTTATTTGAATATCTTGGATTCACCGCCTTTTAGATGAATAAAATCTAATATTTGTTTATCTGCATTTACCGCAACATATATATTGGCAGCAGAAAGTAACGGCAAATCCTTTTTTTCGTCTGTATAGACAGTAATTATCCGTTCTTCATCTCCAAATATTTCATTAATCTTTTGAAGCACCAAATCTCGTTTACCTTCTTTGTAAGGTAATGGCTGAATTCCTTTTCGCGTATAATGATCATTTATTACAATACTTTTTGTTGCGACGCAATAATCCGCTTCAATATATTTTGAAAAAATTAAAGCAATTGACATATGTGCTCCGGTTGCCAATAATATTTTATAGTCTTTCTTTTTTAATTCTTGTATTTCCTTAAGTCCATCTTGAAAAATATTGTCTTTTATCTCGCTTAAGAAGCAAGATACCGCAAGATCATCAATATTTTGAACCGATATACCCGCAAAAGCTTCATATCCAATCTTTATCGCGTATTTAAAATCTATAATATTCAA
>JAGREA010000051.1 GCA_020446745.1 Rhodobacterales bacterium
AAGCGACGCCCGGCCACGGCGTAAAGGGCCACCGTGCGGCGCAGGTCGGCATCGGCCAGGGGCCGGGCGCGCACCGGGTCCTCCCCCCGCACCCCACTGCGCGGCGCCAGGGCCACCCCCAGGCCCGCCGCCACGGCCGCCGCCACGTCGCCCGGATCGGTGCAGGCATGGGTTCCGCCCACGGCCACGCCCCGGTCGCGCAACAGGGCCGAGAACCGCCCCGCATGCTCGCAGTAGGGCCGGGTCACCAGGTCGCGGCCGTCCAGGGACGCCAGCGGCACGGCCGCCTCGTCCGCGTCCGCCTCATCCTCCTGGGGCAGCAGCACCAGGAAGGGTTCGGTGAACAGGGGGTAGCGGTCGATGCGGTCCCAGGTCAGGTCGTCCAGGGCGGCCAGGCACAGTTCCAGGCCGCCGTCCTCCAGCCGCGCCAGGGCCTCGGCCGCCGGGTGGCGCGACAGGTGGATTTCCAGCCCCGGCAGGGCCCGGGCGGCCTCGCGCAGGGCCGGCATGACCAGGCCCGCGTCCACCGTGGCCGACAGGCCCAGGCGCAGCACCGCCTTTTCGCCGCGGCCGAAGCCGCGGGCCTCGGCCTGGGCGGCCAGGGCGCTGTCCAGGCTCTGCTGCAGGAACGGGCGCATGGCGCGGCCCAGTTCGGTCATGTGGCTGCGCGACCGCTCGCGGCGGAACAGCTCGCCACCCAGTTCCTCCTCCAGCCGCTTGACGGCCCGCGTCAGGGCCGGCTGCGACACGTTGCAGGCCTCGGCCGCGCGGGTGAAGTTCATGGTCTCGCACAGGGCAAGGAAATAGCGGATCTGGTAGAGCTCCATGGCCGTCCCCTCTCAGGCGCCTGAGCGAACCCTAAAGAAGCGGACCGGGGAAGTCACCACCCGCGGAAAGGGGCCTAGCCCTCGGGCCGGTCCGGACCGGCGCGCAGGGCCTCCAGGGCGCCGATGCGGGCCTTCACGCGGGTCCAGTCGCGCTCGTTCAGGCCGTGGATCAGGGCTTCCACCAGGACCAGGATGCCGACCGACGAATCCCAGCTTCCACCCACGTCGATGTGGGCCGGAAACACGTGCCGCGCCACCCGGGCCACCGGCGACAGCCAGGGGTCGGTGAACAGCACCACCGCGGCGCCGCGCCTGGCCGCCGCCTCGGCGAAGGCCACCACGTCGTCCTGGTAGCGGCGGATGTCGAACACCACCAGCACGTCGCGCTTGCCCATGTCCAGCAGGGTTTCGGGCCACGAGGCCGGCCGCCCGTCCACCAGCGACACCCGGGGCCGCAGGATGCGCAGGTGGCGGCACAGGTAGGCCGCCAGCGGGTGGGTGAAGCGCCCGCCCAGCAGGTGCACGGGGCGGCGGATGTCGGCCAGCAGGGCCACGGCGGCGGCCAGTTCCGTGTCGGGCAGGCCCAGCAGGGTCTGCTCGATGTTGGCCTGCACGGTGCGCACGAAGGCCGGCAGGGCCACGGCCTCGGCCACCGGGGGCTCGGGCCCCTCGTGCTTGGTCAGCGGCGTCTGCAGGCGGGCTTCCAGCTCCTGGCGCAGGCGGCGCTGGAAATCGGCGTACCCGGAACAGCCCAGCTTGGCCACCAGGCGCAGGATGGTGGGCGGGCTGACCCCGGCGCGGGCGGCGAATTCCGATACCGTGCCCAGCCCGGCCAGGGGATAATGGGTCAGCAGCACCTGGGCCGGCCGCCGTTCCGTGGGGGTCAGGCGGTCCAGGTTGCGGCGGATCTCGTCGGCCAGGGTGCGCGTCGCTTGGGGGTTCATGGATGACCTTTCGTCGGGCCCGCCGTCGGGTCGTCGACAGTGTAATCAGAAGTTTCAAAATTGACAAAAGACCAGCACGTTGTAATTTTCCAAACACCCCCCGGCACGTACCGTCGGCACCGGTCACGGGGGGCCCGCCCGACCCCCGCACACCCTGGATGGTGAGGAGGCCCGCCATGATGAATCCCCGCAACGTCACGTCGGCCTGGGACGCCAAGAAGATCATCGACGACCGCGGCCTGACCCACGTGAAGGTGGGCGCCTATGACATGGACGGCATCCTGCGCGGCAAGTACATGTCGCGCGACAAGTTCCTGTCGGCGCTGGAAAAGGGCTTCGGGTTCTGCGACGTGGTGCTGGGCTGGGATTCGGCCGATCAGCTGTACGACAACGTCACCTACACGGGCTGGCACACGGGCTATCCCGACGCCCCGGTGCGCATCCTGCCGGAAAGCTGCCGCGAGATCCCGTGGGAGGACAACATGCTGTTCTTCCAGGGCGAGTTCGCCGGCGAGGCCGAGGCCATCTGCCCCCGCGGGCTGCTGCGCCGGGTGCTGGCCAAGGCCGCCGAGATGGGCTTTTCCGTCAAGGCCGGGTTCGAGTACGAGTTCTTCGTGTTCGAGGAAACGCCGCGCACGGTGCGGGAAAAGAACTATCGCGACATGACGCCCCTGGCGCCGGGCTATTTCGGTTATTCGGTGCTGCGCAACACCGTGGAATCGGATTTCTACCGCGCCCTGCTGGACGGCTGCGAGGCCATGGACCTGCGCATCGAGGGCCTGCACGAGGAAACGGGCCCCGGCGTGCTGGAGGCCGCCATCCAGGTGGACGACGGCCTGGCGGCGGCCGACAAGGCGGCCCACTTCAAGACCTTCACCAAGATCATGGCGCAGAAGATGGGCATGATGGCCACCTTCATGGCCAAGTGGTCGCCCGACTGGCCGGGCCAGAGCGGCCACATCCACATGTCGCTGCTGGGCGACCGGGACAGGCCGGTGTTTTTCGACGCCAAGGGCGAAGGCGGCATGAGCAAGACCATGCGCCACTTCGTGGGCGGCCAGCAGCGGCTGATGCCGGAAGTGCTGGCCATGATCGCCTCGACGGTGAATTCCTACACCCGGCTGATCCCCGGCTTCTGGGCCCCCACGGAAGCGAGCTGGGGCATCGACAACCGCACCTGCGCGCTCAGGGTCATTTCCGGCGGCAAGAGTTCGCAGCGGGTCGAGTACCGCATCGCCGCCGCCGACGCCAATCCGTACCTGGCCCTGGCGGCCGCGGTGGGATCGGGCCTGTGGGGCATCGAGAACGAGATCGAGCCCGAGCCCGGCATCGTCGGCAACGCCTACGACCAGAAGTTCCCCAAGCGCCTGCAGGTGCCCACCACCCTGTGGGAGGCCGCCCAGCGCCTGAGGCAGTCCAAGCCCGCCCGGTCCCTGTTCGGTGACGCCTTCGTGGACCACTTCGCCGCCACCCGCGAGTGGGAGGAGCGCGAGTTCCGCAAGCACATCACCGACTGGGAGCTGGAGCGCTACTTCGAAATCATCTGACGTGTCGGCCGCTACATAAGCGGCGACGCGCTGTCCTGGGGTGCGGTCGGGATGCTGGACATCCTGCGGTCCATATCGTCGCTGCTGCTGGCGATCCTGTTCCTGGTGCTGGGCCACGGCCTGTTCACCACCCTGATCGGCGTTCGCGCGGGGCTGGAAGGCTATGCCACCGAAACCACCGGCGCCATCATGTCGGCCTACTTCCTGGGCCAGATCATCGGCGTGTTCTGGGGCCGCCGGGTGGTCCGCGCCGTGGGCCACATCCGCGCCTTCGCCGCCTTCGCCGCCCTGGTCTCCATCCTGCCCCTGGCCCACGCCTATCTGGTGGAACCCTGGGCCTGGGCCCTGTTCCGCATGGCCGGCGGGGCCAGCCTGATCGGCCTGTTCATCGTCACCGAAAGCTGGATCAACAGCCGCGCCACCAATCTGACCCGGGGCCGGGTGCTGTCCATCTACATGATCACCTATTACGGCAGCCTGGGCGGCGGCCAGTTCCTGCTGAACGTGGGCGACCCCCTGGCGCCGGACCTGTTCGTCCTGGCCTCGGCCCTGTTCTCGCTGGCCATCGTGCCGGTGGCCCTGACCCAGTCCCAGGCCCCGGCGCCGGTGCCGAAGATCCAGTTCCGGCTGCTGGACCTTTACCGCCTGTCGCCCCTGGCCGTCATCGGTTCCATCTCCGCCGGCCTGACCAACGCCGCCTTCCTGGGCATGGGCCCGGTGTTCGCCCGCGACATCGGCCTGCCCCTGTCGGACATCGCCTGGTTCATGGGCCTGGTCATCCTGGGCGGCATGGCCCTGCAGTGGCCCGTGGGCCGGGTGTCGGACCGGGTGGACCGGCGCATCGTCATCGTCACCGTGTCGGCCACCATCGTGGCGGCCGGCATGGGCGTGCTGGTGGGGGCCGAGCACGGGCGCCAGTGGCTGTTCGTGTCGGCCGTCCTGTTCGGTGGCGGCATGTACGCCATGTATCCCATCTGCACGGCCCACGCCCACGACCACGTGTCCGAGGACCAGCGGGTGGACGCCGCCGGCGGGCTGATGATCATCTACGGCATCGCCGCCACCGTCGGGCCCCTGCTGGCCTCGGCCGTCATGGGCCAGGTGGGCCCCAGCGGCCTGTTCGAGCAGGTGATGGTGGTGCAGGTGCTGCTGATCCTGTTCGCGCTCTACCGGGTCTATGCCCGGCGCCGGGGCGTGATGGCCGTGGTCAAGCGCCGGTTCCTGCACATCCCGCGCAGCACGCCGGTCATCGCCGCCCTGGCCGACGAGCCCGCCCCACCCGAATCCACCGAATCCCGGACCGACAGCATGAGGACGTCGCAGCCATGACGCTTCGCACCATCAGCCCCGTGGACGGCAGCGTCTACGTGGAACGCACCCTGGCCACCGAGGCCGAGATCGCCGCCGCCCTGTCCCGCGCCGTGGCGGCCCAGCGGGCCTGGGCCCGCACCCCCCTGGCCGAGCGCGCCCGCCTGTGCACCCGCATGGTGGACGCCTTCGTGGCCCGACGCGACCCCATCGCCATCGAGTTGACCATGCAGATGGGCCGCCCCATCCGCTATGCCGGCGGCGAGGTGGGCGGGTTCGAGGAACGGGCCCGGTTCATGATCGACGCCGCCGCCGGCGCCCTGGCCGACATCCCCATCGCGCCGAAGGAGGGCTTCCAGCGCTTCATCCGCCGGGTCCCCCTGGGCGTGGTGTTCACCGTGGCCCCCTGGAACTACCCCTACCTGACGTCGGTGAACTCGGTGATCCCGGCGCTGATGGCCGGCAACGCGGTGATCCTGAAGCATTCGGCCCAGACGCCCCTGTGCGCCGAGCGCTACGCCGAATGCTTCGCCGAGGCCGGCCTGCCCGACGGCCTGTTCCAGGTCCTGCACCTGAGCCACGCCGACACGGAACGGGTGATCAAGGCGCCCGAGGTGAACTTCGTGGCCTTCACCGGCTCGGTGCCCGGCGGCGCCATGGTGGAGGCCGCCGCCGCCGGCCGGTTCATCGGCACGGGGCTGGAGCTGGGCGGCAAGGACCCGGCCTACGTGCGGGCCGACGCCAACCTGGACCACGCCGTGGAGACCCTGGTGGACGGCGCCTTCTTCAATTCCGGGCAGTCCTGCTGCGGCATCGAGCGCATCTACGCCCACGCCGACGTCTACGACCGCTTCGTCGAGGGCTGCGCCGACCTGGTGCGCCAGTACGTGCTGGGCGACCCCCGCGACGCGGCCACCACCCTGGGCCCCATGGTGCGCACCAGCGCCGCCGAGGAGGTGCGCCGGGTGACCGCCGCCGCCGTGGCCGCCGGGGCCCGGGCCCTGATCGACCCGGCCCTGTTCCCGGCCGACGCCCCGGGCACCCCCTACCTGGCACCCCAGGTGCTGGTGGACGTGGACCACACCATGGAGGTGATGGCCGAGGAGACCTTCGGCCCCGTGGTCGGCATCATGAAGGTGGCGAACGACGACGAGGCCGTGGCCCTGATGAACGACAGCCCCTACGGCCTGACCGCCGCCGTGTGGACCACCGACGCCGACGCCGCCGTGGCCATCGGCGAACAGGTCAACACCGGCACCTGGTTCATGAACCGCTGCGACTACCTGGACCCGGCCCTGGCCTGGACCGGGGTCAAGAACTCGGGCCGCGGCTGCACCCTGTCGGTGGTGGGCTATGAAAGCCTGACCCGGCCCAAGTCCTTCCACCTGCGCACGGCCACCTGAGGCAAGGGAGGAGACCCCCATGACCTGGCATGCCTGGCTGGCCTTCGTGGGCGTGTGGCTGGTGATCCTGGTGTCGCCGGGGCCCAACCTGGTGTTCATCCTGGCCACCGGCAACCGCCACGGCCTGCGCGCCGCCATGACCGCCGGGGCGGGCATCGCCACCGGCGCCCTGCTGCACGTCAGCCTGATCATCCTGGGCCTGGGGGCCCTGCTGGCGGCCAGCGCCACGGTGTTCGAGGCCATCCGCTGGGCCGGCGTGGCCTATCTGGTGTGGCTGGGCATCGCCGCCTGGCGCAATGCCGGCCCCAAGGCCCGGGACGACACCCCGGCCCCGGCACCCCGGCGCCGCCGCCTGGCCGCCCAGGGGTTCCTGATCGCCATCGCCAACCCCAAGGCCATTGCGCTGTACCTGCTGCTGCTGCCGCCGTTCATCGATCCGGACCGGGCGGCGGCACCCCAGTTCCTGGTGCTGGGCGCCACGGCCGTGGGGCTCAGCTTCGCCTACTACGGGCTGTGCGCCGCGGCGCTGGGCCTGGTGAAGGACCGTTTCGCCTCGCCCCGGGCGGCGCGGCTGCGCGACCGCCTGTTCGGCACCCTGTTCTTCGGCCTGGCCGCCGCCCTGGCGCTCGCCGAACGGAAATAACCAAGGAGAACCACCATGACCACCGGCGTCGACGCCCTGAAGGGCAACTGGAACTACCCCACCACCGTGCGCTTCGGCGTCGGCCGCATCACCGAGCTGCCCCAGGCCTGCGCCGACATGGGCATGAAGAAGCCCCTGCTGATCACCGACCCGGGCTTGGCTTCCCTGCCCATGGTGAAAGACATCCTGGCCGCCAACGCGGCCGCCGGCCTGCCCACCGGCCTGTTCAGCGACGTGAAGCCCAACCCGGTGGAAAAGAACGTCAACGAAGGCGTGGCGGCGTTCCGCGCCGGCGGGCACGATGGCGTCATCGCCATGGGCGGCGGCTCGGGCCTGGACGCCGCCAAGGCCGTGGCCTTCATGGCCGGCCAGACGCGCCCCATCTGGGACTTCGAGGACATCGGCGACTGGTGGACCCGGGCCGACGCCAGCGCCATCGCCCCCATCGTCGCCGTGCCCACCACGTCGGGCACCGGGTCGGAGGTCGGCCGGGCGTCGGTGATCACCGACGAGACCACCCACACCAAGAAGATCATCTTC
>JAGREA010000419.1 GCA_020446745.1 Rhodobacterales bacterium
CCCGGCGGCCCCCGATGCCAACCCCGAGCCCGTGGCCGAGGCCCCGGCCCCGCGCCCGGCCCAGGCCCATGGGGCGCCGGCCCATCCGGCGGCCCGCAAGGCCGATGAAGCCCAGCCGCGCCTGGGCGGCCTGGACCCGTCGGACCGGATCCAGGGCTCCCCGGACGAAGACATGCTGGATATTCCGGCGTTCCTTCGCCGGCAGGCCAACTAGGCGGTCGGTCCTGTCGGAAATGCCAGTGGCCTCCTCCGTGGCCACTGGCATTAACCGTTCCGTTAACCTTCGATTAAGTATATGGAATCGCGTAAGAAATTCGGGTTGAACCGTAACAATCGGTAACAAAGTTTGATTTGTCCGTTCCAGGGTTTGTTGATAGACATTCTCATGGATCTCTGAACAATAACGGCAAGGAAAGATCTCGCCGGAAAGGTAACCCGAAGTAGAAAAGTTTCGGGAAAATCGGCGAAAACGGACCAGGCCAAGAACTGCGGGTTGTCATGGGGATTGATCACACGGGTCGTTACGGGGCTGCGGATCTGGAAAGCGGCGGCTTCGTCCGCCAGCGGACACTGAAGTCGGCCATCAATTGTTCGGGTGTCGCGCTGCATTCCGGCAAGAAAGTCACCATGGCGCTGATCCCGGCCGAACCGGACACGGGAATCCTGTTCCGGCGCACCGACATCGTTTCCGGCGACAACGAAATTCCGGCCCGGTGGGACAGGGTGGTGGACACCCGCCTGTGCACCGCCATCGCCAATGACGACGGCGTGTCCGTGGGCACGGTGGAACATCTGATGTCCGCCCTGTCCGGCTGCGGCATCGACAACGTGGTGATCGAGCTGAACGCGCCGGAAGTGCCCATCATGGACGGCAGCGCCGCGCCCTTCGTGTTCCTGATCGAATGCGCCGGCGTGGTGTCGCAGGACGCCCCGCGCAAGGTCATCCGCGTGCTGAAGACGGTGACGGTTGATGACGGCGAGCGCGCCGCCAGCCTGACCCCCGGCAACGGCTTCTCGCTGGCCTTCGAGATCGATTTCGCCAGCACCGCCATCCGCCAGCAGGCCATCGCCGTGGGCATGGCCGACGGCACCTTCAAGAACGAGGTGGCCCGCGCCCGCACCTTCGGCTTCCTGCACGAGGTGGAACAGCTGTGGGCCGCCGGCCTGGCCAAGGGCGGCTCGCTGGAAAACGCCGTGGTGGTCAGCGGCGACAAGGTGCTGAACGAGGACGGCCTGCGCTACGACGACGAATTCGTGCGCCACAAAGTGCTGGACGCCGTGGGCGACCTGTACCTGGCCGGTGCCCCCATCCAGGGCCACTTCCACGGCGCCTGCTCGGGCCACGCCACCAACAACGCGCTGCTGCGGGCCCTGTTCGCCGATCCCAGCGCCTGGGCCTATGATGTCGAGCGGGTGGAAGACGGCCTGTCGACTCCGTTCACCGGCGTGCACGCCCTGACGGACGCCTTGACGGACGCCCCGGCCGAGGCCGCCTCGGCCTGATCCCGCGTCCCCCGGAATACCTTGGCAAAGACCCTGGCAGGGCCCGCCTTTCGGCGGGCCTTTCCCTTTACCCCGGCCCGGTCGGCCATGGTATAGTCGCGCCGCCCCCAAGGGCCCCCCGGCGGGCGGGGGAAGGTATGGGAGAATGGGCAGCGTGAGACGTTTTGGGACCTTTGCCGGATGGGCCACGGCCCTGGCCGTGGTGGCCGTCCTGGCCGCCGGCTGCGCCAGTGACGACGGCAAGGAATACGTGGAGCGGCCGGTGGACCAGCTCTACAACGGCGCCGTCGACGCCCTGCAGAACAAGAACTATGAAGAGGCCAGCCGCCTGTTCGATGAGGTGGAACGCCAGCACCCCTATTCCCCCTGGGCCACCAAGGCCCAGCTAATGGCCGCCTACGGCCACTACCAGAACAACAAGTACGACGAGGCCGTGGTGGCCCTGGACCGGTTCATCCAGCTTCACCCCGGCAACGAGAACATTTCCTACGCCTACTACCTGAAGGCCCTGAGCTTCTACGAGCAGATCTCGGACGTGGAACGGGACCAGAAGATGACCGACGAGGCCCGCAAGGCCCTGCGCGAGATCATCACCCGGTTCCCCAACAGCAAGTACACCCGCGACGCCAAGCTGAAGCTGGAGCTGACCGAGGACCACCTGGCCGGCAAGGAAATGGACATCGGCCGCAAGTACGAGCGGCGCAAGCAGTACCTGGCGGCCATCAACCGGTTCAAGGCCGTGGTCGATGAATACCAGACCACCACCCACGTACCCGAGGCCCTGCATCGCCTGAGCGAATGCTACGCCGCCATGGGGATGGAGATCGAGGCCCGCCGCGTCGCCGCCATCCTGGGCCACAACTTCCCGGGCAGCGAATGGTACATCGATTCCTACGATCTGGTGGAAGGCACCCAGACCCGGGGCGGGTACGAAAAGCCCTGGTATCAGTTCTGGTAGGGAGCCCCGCCGGGCCATGCTGCGCAGCCTGTCCATCCGCGACGTGGTGCTGATCGGCCGCCTGGACCTGTCCTTTCCGTCCGGCCTGTGCGTGCTGACCGGCGAAACCGGAGCCGGCAAGTCCATCCTGCTGGATGCCCTGGGCCTGGCCCTGGGCGGCCGGGCCGAGGCCCGGCTGGTGCGCCGGGGCGCCGACCGGGCCGCCGTGACGGCCGAATTCGACCTGCCGCCGGGCCACGCGGTGCTGGACATCCTGGCCGAACAGGAGCTGGCGGCCGAGGATGCCCTGATCCTGCGCCGCACCCTGGGCGCCGACGGCCGGTCCCGCGCCTTCGTCAACGACCAGCCGGTCAGCGTCGGCCTGCTGCGCCGCCTGGGCGAGGAGCTGGTGGAGATCCACGGCCAGTTCGACAATCAGCGCCTGCTGGTGCCAGCCGCCCACCGGGGCCTGCTGGACGCCTTCGGCGGCCACGCCCCGGCCCTGGACGCGGCGGCCCGCGCC
>JAGREA010000420.1 GCA_020446745.1 Rhodobacterales bacterium
CACAACCTGGGCTATGCCGTTCGCGGGTCCGACATCGCCGACAACGCCAACGTCAAGCGCCTGCGCGACATGGGCATTCCGGTGGTGGTGGGCCACGCGGCCGAGAACCTGGCCGACGCCCAGGTGGTGGTCATCTCGTCGGCGGTGAAGGACGACAACCCCGAGGTGCGGGCGGCCCGGCAAAGCCTGATCCCCGTGGTCCGCCGGGCCGAGATGCTGGGCGAGCTGATGCGCCTGAAGTGGTCCATCGCCGTGGGCGGCACCCACGGCAAGACCACCACCACGTCCCTGGTGGCGGCCATGCTGGACGCCGCCGGCCTGGACCCCACGGTGATCAACGGCGGCATCATCAACGCCTATGGCACCAACGCCCACCTGGGCGGCGGCGACTGGATGGTGGCCGAGGCCGACGAAAGCGACGGCACCTTCCTGAAGCTGCCGGCGACCATCGCCGTGGTCACCAACATCGACCCCGAACACCTGGACCATTACGGCAACTACGACCGCCTGCGCGACGCCTTCACGGCGTTCGTGGAAAACATCCCCTTCTACGGGTTCGCGGCGCTGTGCATCGACCATCCCGAGGTGCAGGCCATGATCCCCCGCGTTTCGGACCGCAAGATCCTCGCCTACGGGTTCAGCCCCCAGGCCGACGTGCGGGCCGTCAACCTTGAAGCCGGCCCCGACGGCGTCCGGTTCGATGTCGTGGTGACCGACAGAAAGTCGGACGACAGCCGGACGCTGGAGGGTCTGCGCCTGCCCATGCTGGGCGACCACAACGTGCAGAACGCCCTGGCGGCCATCGCCATCGGCATCGAGATGGGCATCGACGACGCGGTGATCCGCCGCGGCCTGGCCGCCTTCGGCGGGGTCAAGCGGCGCTTCACCCGCACCGGCGAGGTGGACGGCATCACCGTCATCGACGACTACGGCCACCACCCGGTGGAGATCGCCGCCGTGCTGGCCGCCGCCCGCATGGCGTCGCGCGGGCAGGTCATCGCCGTGGTGCAGCCGCACCGCTACACCCGCCTGCGCGACCTGTTCGAGGACTTCTGCACCTGCTTCAACGCCGCCGACGCGGTGCTGGTGGCGCCCGTCTATCCGGCCGGCGAGACGCCCATCCCGGGGGTCGATTCCAAGGCCCTGGCCGACGGCCTGCGAGCCCGGGGCCACCGCCTGGTCATGCCCCTGAACGACCCCGCCGACCTGCCCGGCATCGTCCACGATCTGGCCCGCCCCGGCGACATGATCGTCTGCCTGGGCGCCGGCAGCATCACCCAGTGGGCCAACGCCCTGCCGGATCAGCTCACCCGCCTGCGCTATGGCGAAGACGCCCAGGAGATGCCGGAATGATGGCCGCCCACGCCACGCCCCGCCCGTTGATCGAGCGCCTGCCCGCCGTGCGCGGCCGGCTGACCGCCAACGCCGACCTGTCCAAGGTGACCTGGTTCCGGGTTGGCGGCCCGGCCGAGGTGCTGTTCAAGCCGACCGACATGGACGACCTGGCCGCCTTCCTGGCCGCCCGGCCGGAAGACGTGCCCATCACCGTGCTGGGCGTGGGCTCCAACCTGCTGGTGCGCGACGGCGGCGTGCCGGGCGTGGTGGTGCGCCTGGGCCGGGGCTTCGTCGATATCGTGGCCGACGGCGACGAGATCCGCGCCGGGGCCGGAGCCCTGGACCTGAACGTGGCCCTGACGGCGGCCGACGCCGGCCTGGCCGGCCTGGAATTCCTGTCCGGCATCCCCGGCACCGTGGGCGGGGCGCTGCGCATGAACGCCGGGGCCTACGGCGCCGACATGGCCGACGTTCTGGTGTCGGCCCGGGTGCTGGATTCCCGGGGCACCATGCACGACCTGCCACTTCGGGACCTGGGCCTGTCCTACCGCCACTGCGCCGTGCCCGAGGACTGGGTGTTCGTCGGCGCCCGCCTGCGCGGCCGGCCCGACGACCGGGGCGCCATCCACGCCCGCATGGACGAGATCCGCGAGGCCCGCGAGACCACCCAGCCCGTGCGCACCCCCACGGGCGGCAGCACCTTCGCCAACCCCCAGGGTCACAAGGCCTGGGAGCTGATCGACCGGGCCGGCTGCCGGGGCCTGCGCCGGGGCGGGGCCATGGTGTCGGAAAAGCACTGCAATTTCCTGATCAACACCGGCACCGCCACGGCCGCCGACCTGGAGGGCCTGGGCGAGGAGGTGCGCCGCCGGGTGTTCGAGGTGACGGGCATCCGCCTGGCCTGGGAAATCCGCCGCATCGGCCAGCCGGCCGAGGGCGCGGTGCGGGAGGTGTCGTCATGAGCCTCCACGTGGCTGTACTGATGGGCGGGTTCTCGGCCGAGCGCGAGGTGTCGCTGGTTTCCGGCGCCGCCGTGGTCAAGGCCCTGAAGGGGCGGGGCTATCAGGTGACGCCCATCGACGTGCAGCGGGACATGGGAGTGTTGCTGACCCGCCTGTTCCCGCGCCCCGACGTGGTGTTCAACGCGCTGCACGTGCGCTATGGCGAGGACGGCTGCGTGCAGGGCCTGCTGGACATGCTGGAAGTGCCCTACACCCATTCGGGCCTGTTGGCCTCGGCCCTGGCCATGGACAAGCCCATGGCCAAGCGCCTGTTCTCGGCCGAGGGCCTGCCCGTGGCCGAGCACCGCATCGTCACCCGCGACGACGTGGCGGCCGGTGACATGATGGCCCCGCCCTACGTGATCAAGCCCCTGAACGAGGGCTCCAGCGTGGGCGTGCGCATCATCCGCGAGGGCGACAACAGCCAGCCCTGGTCGCTGACCGACTGGCCCTTCGGCCATGCGGTGATGGTGGAACGGTTCATCCCCGGCCGCGAGCTGACCGTGGCCGTCATGGGCGACCGCCCGCTGACGGTGACCGAGATCACCACCGAGCGCGGCTTCTACGACTATGACGCCAAGTACGCCGACGGCGGCTCGTTCCACGTGGTGCCGGCCGACCTGCCGGCCGACGTGATGGACCTGACCCTGGACTACGCCTTGCGGGCCCACGATGCGCTGGGCTGCCGGGGCGTGTCGCGGGCCGATTTCCGCTACGACGGCGAGACGGTCTACGTGCTGGAGGTCAACACCCAGCCGGGCCTCA
>JAGREA010000421.1 GCA_020446745.1 Rhodobacterales bacterium
AAACCACGGCCACCATGTCGGCAAGGTCGTTTTCACCCGCCGGGCGCCGGGCCCGCACGTCGGCCGGCGGCGGCGCCGGGGCGGAGGGGGACGAGGTGGCGTAGGGGTAGCCGGTCAGGGTGCCGACCAGGGTCGCCGGGTCCACGCCCAGGGCCATGGCGCCTATGAAGATGACGGCGATGATGGCCAGGCCGCCCAGGCCGCCCCGACCGCCGCCGGGGATGCGGATGCGACCGCCCGGAAGGCCCACCCGGGTGCGGCCCAGGCGCGGGAACCCGCCGCCCAGGCCGCCGCCGCCGGAGGCCCCGCGCCGGTCCTCGATGTTGCTGCTGTGCCTGCGGCCGCGCCAGCGCATGGGGAAGGGGCCCGGGCCGATCAGCCCAGGCGCTTCTCCAGGGCCTCGCTGAAGGTGCGGATCACCTTCAGGCGGGCGAACCGCTTGTCGTTGGCCTCCACCAGGGTCCAGGGGGCGGTCAGGGTGGAGGTGCGCTCCACCATGTCGTTGACCGCCTGTTCGTACAGGTCCCACTTCTCGCGGTTGCGCCAGTCCTCGTCGGTCAGCTTCCAGCGCTTGTAGGGGGTCACGTCGCGGTTCTTGAACCGGGCCTCCTGCTCGTCCTTGGTGATGTTCAGCCAGTACTTCACCAGCACGTCGCCGTGCTCCACCAGCTGGGCCTCGAAGTCGTTGATCTCGCCATAGGCGCGGCCCCATTCGCTTTCCGTGGCGAAGCCTTCCACCCGCTCGACCAGCAGGCGGCCGTACCACGAGCGGTCGAACACCGTCACCCGGCCGGCCCGGGGCATGCAGCGCCAGAACCGCCACAGGTAGTGCTGGGCCTTTTCCTCGTCCGTGGGCGCGGCGAAGGGCAGCACCCGGTAGTCCCGCGCATCCAGGGCCGCCATCATGCGGCGGATCGAGCCGCCCTTGCCGCCGGCATCCCAGCCCTCGAACACCAGCAGCGACGAGATGTCCTTGGCCTTGGCCTTCTGGAAGAGGGTGTTCAGGCGCGCCCGTTCGACCTTCAGCAGGCGGGAATAGTCGTCGCGCGACACCGACTGGGTCATGTCCAGACGGTCCAGGATGGTGGGCTGGTGGATCAGGGTGTCGGCGGCCGTGGGGGTTTCCGGGTCGGGCTTCGCCGCCTTGGCCTTCTTGGGCGCCGGCTTGGCCGTGATCTGGCGCCGCACCTCGGCCTCGGTCCGGCGGTTCTCGAGCTGCTTGTTGATGGCGTCGCGGATGGTGGTCAGCACGGTCAGGGCGCGGTAGCGGTGGTCGGCGCCCTCGACGATCATCCACGGCGCCCGGCCGGTGCTGGTGCGCATGATGGTGCGCTCGGCGGCGGCGATGAAGCGGTCATAGCGCTTGAAGTTGCGCCAGTCCTTCTTGGTCACGCGCCACGATTGGTGGGGGTCCTTTTCCAGGCGCTTCAGGCGCTTCTTCTGTTGGTCCTTGCTCAGGTGCATCCAGAACTTCAGGATCAGCGCCCCGTCGTCGGCCAGGGTCTTCTCGAAGGTGGCGATGCGTTCCAGGCGGGTGTCCAGGTCGGCCCGGTCGATGCGGTCGTGCACGTGGTCCAGGATGGGGTTGGAATACCAGGCGCTCAGGAAGGCGCCGATCTCGCCCTTGGCCGGCAGGTCGCGCCAGTAGCGCCAGTAGCGGGGCCGTTCCTGTTCCTCCTGGGACGCAGCGTCATAGGCCAGGGACCGGATCCACCGCGGGTCCATCCATTCGTTCAGCAGGTTCACCGACCGGCCCTTGCCGGCCCCGTCCACCCCGGCGAACACCAGGATCACCGGAAAGTCCGCCTGGCGCAGGCGCTGCTGCACGTCCACCATGTCCATGCGCAAGGCCGGCGCGGCGGCGTCGAATTCCTTCTTCGAGACCTTGCGGCCCAGTTCCGCGGCTTCGAACATGGCCCAACCCCCTTGTGACGCTGAATGACCGTTTATCCGTGAGGGAAGTGTAGGGCAAGGCGGGGCCGGGGGCCATGGCCGGTTGACCCGCCCGTCCCCCCGCCCGTCCC
>JAGREA010000422.1 GCA_020446745.1 Rhodobacterales bacterium
AGCACGGCGCGCTCGAAGGCGTCCAGGGCGGCGTCCAGGTCCAGGGGCTCGCGGCCCGGCGCATCCGGGTCGACCGGCGGCGGGGCGGGAGCATCCCCGGCCTGCGCCGCGGGGGGCCGCCAGCGGGACTGGAAGGGATCGAACACCAGGTCGTCCACCGGCCGGTCGGGCTCGGGCCAGCGGTAGACGGCGCGCTCCACCACGTTGCGCAACTCGCGCACGTTGCCGGGCCAGGGGTGGCGCACCAGGGCGGCCTGGGCGTCGGGCGACAGGCCCGGCCAGCCGTCCCATTCCAACTCGGCGGCCATGGCGCGGCCGAAGCGGTCGGCCAGCAGGGGGATGTCCTCGGCCCGCTCGCGCAGCGGCGGCAGGGTGATCACGTCGAAGGCCAGGCGGTCCAGCAGGTCGTGGCGGAAGCGCCCGGCGTCGGCGGCGGCCGGCAGGTCCACGTTGGTGGCGCCCAGCACCCGCACGTCCACCGACAGGGGCGCTTCGGCACCCACCCGCTCCATCTCGCCGTATTCGATGACCCGCAGCAGCTTTTCCTGCACGGCCAGGCCGGCGTCGGCGATCTCGTCCAGGAACAGGGTGCCCCGGTGGGCCCGCTCGAAGCGCCCGGCGCGGCGCCGGTCGGCCCCGGTGAAGGCCCCGGCCTCGTGGCCGAACAGTTCCGTTTCCAGCAGGGTTTCCGGCAGGGCGGCGCAGTTGACCTTGACGAAGGCCCGGTCCCACCGGCGCGACAGGAAGTGGAGGCGCGCGGCGATCAGCTCCTTGCCCGTGCCACGCTCGCCGATCACCAGCACCGGCCGGTCGAGCGGCGCGGCGCGGGACACCCGGCCGATCAGGGTCATGAAGGCGGGGGACTCGCCGATCAGCGGCGGCAGTTCGTTGGCCATGGTGAAAAATACCATAGATCAGTTAATTTCACCATATATAAGCTTGATATACCACATGGACAAGGCCCCCTAGCCAGGGAAAAAGCTTTGTCTTCAAGGTGTTGCGGCGTTTTCGGCCAACTGGCACGCCCCTTGCTCTGTCTTGGGCAACCCCTCACCGCCCCAAGGCGCCCGCCCCCCTGGCAGAGGACGCCCCGGCACCCGACGAACGAAAGGAAGGAACCCCCATGGGCGTGTTCTCCCGACTGAGCGACATCATCAACTCCAACGTCAACAGCATCCTCGACAAGGCCGAGGAGCCGGAAAAGATCGTCCGCCTGATCATCCAGGAAATGGAAGACACCCTGGTGGAGGTGCGGACCTCGACCGCCAAGACCATCGCCGAGCGCAAGGAAGTGGAGCGCAAGCTGCGCCGCATCCGCGAGGCCCAGGCCGAATGGCAGCGCAAGGCCGAGATCGCCCTGGCCAAGGACCGCGAGGACCTGTCCCGCGCCGCCCTGGTGGAAAAGGCCAAGCTGGAAGACAGCGCCAAGGCCCTGGAGCAGGAGCTGGACATCCTGGACGGCAACCTGGTCAAGGGCGAGGCCGACATCGTGAAGCTGCAGGAGAAGCTGGTCGAGGCCAAGGCCAAGCAGAAGACCCTGCAGGCCCGCCACGACACGGCGTCCAACCGCACCCGGGTGCGCCAGCACCTGTACGACGGCCGCATCGAGGAAGCCTTCGCCCGCTTCGAGCAGGTGGAAAAGCGCCTGGACGAGGCCGAGAGCAAGGTGGAGGTCTATGACCTGGGCCGCACCCGGAGCCTGGCCGACGAGATCGCCGACCTGGAGGCCGAGGCCAACATCGAAAGCGAGCTGGCGGCCATGAAGGCGCGGCTCAACAAGGGGTCGGACACCGGCGGCGCGGGCGCCTGAACGCGCCCGCCCACCCCGCCGCCCCCCAATAAACAAGGAGCCAGAGGCTTATGCCCACCTTCATCGAAACCCCGCTGATCATCTTCCTGGCGGTGGTGGCGCCCATCTGGATCATCGCCCACTACATGACCCGCTGGCGCACGTCGAAAACCCTGACCGTGGACGACGAGAAGATGCTGGCCGAGCTGTGGGAGATCGCCCCCAAGCTGGAAAGCCGCATCAACACCCTGGAAGCCATTCTTGACGACGAAGTGCCGGACTGGAGGAAGAAGATATGACCGGCCCCAACACCCGAAACGGCTGCGGCCCCCGCCGGCGCCGCGCCCAGGGTTCGGACCACGACCCCCGGGACGCCGGCTGGGAAGACCGCCGCGACGGCTGGCGCGACGACCACCGGGATACCGGGGCGTGGCACGGCAACGGCGGCCGCGGGCCCAGCGCCCTTTACCGCAATCCGGAAAAGGGCAAGATCCTGGGCGTCTGCGCCGGCATCGCCGACTACTTCGGCATGGGCCGGGGCATGGTGCGGCTGATGTTCATCCTGGGCCTGGTGTTCTTCTTCGTGCCCACGATGGTCGTCTACATCGGCCTGGGGATCTTCCTGAAGCCCACGCCCGAGGCGCTGTACCGCGACGAGCACGAGGAATCTTTCTGGCGCGACGTGCGCGTGGACCCGGAACGCACCTTCTCGGCCCTGCGCCACAAGTTCAAGGACCTGGACAAGCGCCTGCAGGGCCTGGAAACGTTCGTCACCTCGCGGGAATTCCGCCTGCACAAGGAATTCCGCGACCTGGAAAACGAGGGCTAAGTCATGTTGGCCGCCCACACCCTGCACGGTCCTGGGCCCGAATACCGGCCCGAGGCCTGGCCCGAGACCCGGCCCGAGACGGGGCCATTCCCCCGCCGCCCCGTCCGGCCCGCCTCGCGCATCCCCGAAACGCCGGCCCGCGCGACCCCCAACCCTCGCGCGACGACCGGTCCCCGGGCGGCCACGCCGGCCGGCGGGGAAACGCCCGCCGCCCGCCCGGCCGCCAAGCCCGGCCGCGCCTGGCGCTACTACTGGAAGGTCCTGCGCGACGACCTGTTCGCCATCCCCTTCCTGCTCCTGTTCGGCGGCTTCGTCGCCCTGGCCACCTATTTCTTCGGCTGACCCTCGCGTCTCACCGGATCCCCTCCCCAAGACTATCTGAAGTGGATGTCCCCCTGGACATCCACTCTTTTTCTCTGCCCAGGGGAATACGGTGACGGTTTGGGTTCGAATGGGGGAATCGGTGACAAGGAATACGTTGACAGTTTACCTTTTTGAGCAGCGAAAAGGATCATAGAAGGTTTGCCGCACGAAGCGGAACGCCCTGGAAACATCTTTGACCCAATTGACTCTGCCGGAAATAAGTAAACTGTCACCGTAATTCGGTCTGTCACCGTAATTCGGTCACCGTAATTCGACCGTAATTCGTCACCGTAATTCTTGGTGGAAACTCTCCTTAAATAGTTTTGTATATTGTCGATGCCTTACTACGGGCATGGAATTGAATTTCGTAGGATCATGATCCCCATCGACGATTTCGAAATCGTGGCCCTGCCGCATGAAACCCGGTTCCACCGCCCCGGGGACCTGCTCCCGCCGCCCATCACGACCGAATTCTCCGACGGACGCCTGCTTTCGGCGGTTCGGCATAAGTTTCATGGGCGAGCAAAGCGTGCCGTTTTCCCTCATGCATCGGGGACGGCACGTAAAATCCCTGTCCATCCTGGGATCACATGTGGAAGCGCAATACAGATGTCCTTCTGGGTATCTCGTCATATCGATTCTGGAAAGCTATGACGACAAGAACCCCTTCACCGATGGGCCATCAACCGTCAGCCTGTACACGCATTTCATATTCGAGGACTTCTCCGGCATGGAGTGGGAAATCCTGAATACCGACTGTCCGGTTTCGATCTGCCGCAAGCCGGGCACCAGTCCAGGGCACGATTTCAACGTGGAACTGGCCCCCTTCGACGTCTGCCAACCCCTGGGCGAGAACGAACTGGTCATCCGCTTGAAGGACCGCGAGGTCTACCGGATTTCCGTCCACGTGCCGCCGAAACGCTTCCTGCTGGCGCGGGATGAAAGCGACCACTTCGGCCCCTCGTTCCTGGGGCGCCGCTACCTGAAGATCCGATCCGTCGCCGCACCCTGGAAGTTGGGCATCCCCGCGCTGTCGGACTGAACCGGCTAAAGCAAACAGTCACTTAATTCCTAAACGAGCTGATAAATTGAGCAAACACGATGATCCTGAATTTGGATGATACGTGTGAGGCGTTGCGTGCGGCCCTGGGTGAGGGGCTGTGACAGGCTGCCAAGGAGCGCCTTGCATGGGGAAACAATGCTTCGAGACGCGCCTTTGGCGCTCCTCAGCATGAGGGAGAACATGTTGAAAAGCCTAGAATTTTTGACGCCCTCACCCTGAGGAGCGTGCGTTAGCACGCATCTCGAAGGGTTGGTGCCGCTTGGATCACCGTTCCCGGCCGTCCGTCAGTCCAGCCGCGTCCCCAGCCGCCCCGCCAGGTCCTGGATGAACTGCCAGGCCACGCGGCCGGAGCGGGAGCCGCGGGTCACCGACCATTCGTTGGCCTGGGCCCTCAGGTCGTCCACCGGCAGGTCCAGGCCGTGGTGGGCGGCGTAGGCCTCGACGATGGCGAAATAGGTCGGCTGGTCGCAGTTGTGGAAGCCCAGCCACAGGCCGAAGCGGTCCGACAGCGAAACCTTCTCCTCCACCGCCTCGGCCGGGTTGATGGCCGTCGAGCGCTCGTTCTCGATCATGTC
>JAGREA010000423.1 GCA_020446745.1 Rhodobacterales bacterium
TGATCTGCGTCCACCACATGATCTGCGACGGCTGGTCGGTGAACCTGCTGGTCCAGGACCTGTTCCGGTTCTACGAACAGGGCCGCATCGAGGACGACCCGCCGGGCGCCTTCATCGACGTGCTGGGCTGGCAGGAGGGGCTGCTGTCCGGGCCCCAGGGGGACGAGGGCCTGGCCTTCTGGTCCGACACCCTGGCCGGGGCGCCCGAGGAGGTCACCCTGCCCGTGGCCCGGCCCCGCCCGCCGGTGCAGACCTTCAACGGGTCTTCGGTGCCCATCGCCCTGGCGGCCGACCGGCTGGACCGCCTGCGGGCCCTGGCCGCCGACTGCGGTGCCACGCCCTACACGGTGCTGCTGGCCGCCTTCCGGGTGCTGCTGCACCGCTATTCGGGCGAAGGCGACGTGCCCGTGGGCACGGTCATGGCCGGCCGCCGGCCGGTGTTCGAGAAGACGGTGGGCTACTTCGTCAACCCGGTGGTGCTGCGCACGGCCGTGGACGGCGACCTGACGGGGCGCGACCTGATCGCCCGGGTGCGCGAGACCCTGCACCAGGCCCTGGAGCACCAGAACATCCCCTTCCCGCTGCTGGTGGAACGCCTGCACCCGCGCCGCAACCCGGCCCGCACGCCGCTGTTCCAGATCGCCTTCGGGCTGACCAAGCTGGCGGCGGAAACGGACGACGGGTTCATCGACCGGCCCGATCCGGCCCACGGTTTCCCGGCCGGCAGCCTGCGGGTGCTGCCGTTCATCCTGCCGCAGCAGGAAGGCCAGTTCGACCTGAACCTGGAATTCTTCGAAACACCGGAACGCCTGTTCGGCCGCCTGAACTTCAACACCGACCTGTTCGATCCCGGTGTGGCGGCGCGCCTGGCCGGCCACTTCGACACCCTGCTGTCCAGCCTGCTGGACACGCCCGAGGCCCCGGTGGGCACCCTGCCCATGCTGTCGGCCGAGGAACTGGACGGCCTGGACGCCTGGGACGCCCTGTCGGCCCGGGTGCCGGACCCGGCCGACTTCGCCGGCCGCACCATCCACGGCCTGGTGGCCGAGCAGGCGGCCCGCACCCCCAACGCCACGGCCGTGGACCCTGGCGACGGCGGGCTGACCTACGCCGACCTGGAGGCCCGGGCCAACCGCCTGGCCCGCCACATCGCCGCCGCCGGCGTGGCGCCGCGCGGCCTGGTGGCCGTGTACCTGGGCCGCGGGCCCGACATGGTGGTGGCGGTGCTGGCGGCCCTGAAGGCCGGCTGCGCCTACCTGCCCGTGGACCCGGCCTATCCGGCCGACCGGGTGGCCTTCATGCTGGCCGACAGCGGCGCGCCGGTGGTGGTTACCGACGGCGCCCACGTTTCCGCCCTGCCGCCCGACGCCCCCCGGGTGCTGGACCTGTCGGCCGAAACGGCGGCCATCGCCGCCCACCCCGACACGGCGCCGGATACGGGCGTCGGCGAGGACGACCTGGCCTACGTCATCTACACCTCGGGCTCCACGGGCAAGCCCAAGGGGGTGATGATCCCCCACCGGGCCGCCTGCAACCGCCTGCGATGGAAGCAGCGGGCCCTGGACGTCGGCCCCGCCGACCGGGTGCTGCAGGCCATCGCCTACAGCTTCGACCCCTCGGTGTGGGAAATCTTCACCCCGCTGATCGCCGGCGGATGCATCGTCCTGCCGCCGCCCGACATCCAGCGCGACCCGGCGGCCATGGCCGCGCTGATGCGCGACCGGGGCGTCACCGCCTTCTCCTGCGTGCCGTCGCTGCTGCAGCACCTGGTGGACCAGCCGGATTTCGCCCGCATCGACACCCTGCGCCACGTGATCTGCGGCGGCGAAAGCCTGCCTGCCCCCCTGGCGGCGACCTTCTACCAGCGCACCACCGCCACCCTGGACCACTTCTACGGCCCCACCGAGGCCACCATCTACGCCACCCACTGGCCATGCCCGCGCGACGGCAGCGACGGCGGCAAGATCCCCATCGGCCGGCCCGTGGCCCACGCCGTGGTGCGCATCCTGGACGGCGGCGGGCAACCCACCCCCGTGGGCGTGCCCGGCGAGCTGTTCATCGGCGGCGAGGGCCTGGCCCGGGGCTACCTGAACCGGCCGGACCTGACGGAAACCCGGTTCCTGCCCGATCCCTTCGCCGAAACCCCGGGGGCGCGCCTGTACCGCACCGGCGACCTGGGCCGGTTCCGCGAGGACGGCGCCATCGAGTTCCTGGGCCGGGTGGACACCCAGGTGAAGGTGCGCGGCTTCCGGGTGGAGCTGGAGGAGGTGGAGGTCCACCTGAAGGCCTGCCCCGGCCTGCGCGACGCCGCCGTGGCGGCGCGCGGCCCCAGCGGCGCCGAACGCCTGGTGGCCTATGTGGTGCCAAACGGTGACGGCACGCCGGTGGACGCCGGGGCCATCCGCGCCTTCATGCTGAAGCGCCTGCCCGACTACATGGTGCCCGGCCAGGTGATGGCGCTGGACGCCCTGCCCCTGTCGCCCAACGGCAAGGTGGACCGGGCCGCCCTGCCCCAGCTCGACCGCCAGGCGGCCAACGGCGGGGCCGAAAAGGTGCCGCCGCGCGACGCCCTGGAGACCAGCCTGGTGCGCATCTGGGAAGACATCCTGGACGTGCGCCCGGTGGGCATCCACGACAACTTCTTCGACCTGGGCGGCCATTCGCTGATGGCGCTGCGCATCCAGACGCGCATCGAAAAGGCCCTGGCCGTCACCGTGCCGGCCACGGCCCTGTTCGAGACCCCCACGGTGGCGGCCCTGGCCGAACGCCTGCGCCGGCGCCAGGACAGCGCCAGCGCGCGCCTGCTGGTGGAGGTGCAGCCGGCCGGCGACCGGCGGCCGTTCTTCTGCGTCGCCGCCGGCCATGGCGACGTGATGCGCTTCGCCAGCCTGAGCCAGCACATGGGCACGGGGCGGCCGTTCATGGCCCTGGTGCCGCCGCGCGGCCCCGACGGCAAGCCGCCGCGCCTGGTGCTGACCGACCTGGCGGCCGAATACGTGGACGAGATCCTGACCGTGCAGCGCGACGGCCCGTTCCTGATCGCCGGGTTCTCCCTGGGCGGGGTGGTGGCGCTGGAGGTGGCCCGCCAGATCACCGCCCGGGGCCACCGGGTGGGGGCCATGGTGCTGCTGGACACGGTGCACCCTTCGTGGACCCGGGGCAGCCTGATGCTGTTCCGCGCCGTCAAGGCCTTCATCACCCGGTTCGGCTTCGGCAAGGACACGGTGTTCAGCCGCTGGCTGAAGACCATCTTCACCGACCCGGGCCTGGAAGGCCAGTTGGAGGCCATGGGCCGCCACCGGGTGACGCCCTATCCGGGCCCGGCCACCCTGGTGATGTCGAAAAGCAACGCCCGCTGGCGCTGGCTGCTGTTCCGCCCCTGGTCGGCCAAGGTGACCGCGCTGCGCATCACCCGCATCGTCGACGGCTGGCACGGCCGCATGTTCCGCGAACCCTACGTCACCGACCTGGCCGGCATCCTGAACGACAGCCTGGACGGGGCGGAATCCGGCGACGGCCCCTCCCCAAGAATCCATTAACGCGCCCGACCCGCCCGGCTGTATGATCGGTGCGACCTTGACGTGTTGGCCGGGCCGGCCGAGAGGCGCGCCGGGACTTTCCGACAGTGACCGCATGAAAGCGTGTTGATGAGCAGACGACTTGTCGCGGGCGCCCTTCTGGTGGTGGCCGTCGGCGTGGGCGCCGTCGCCCTGCCGGGCGGTCGGGCCATGCTGGCCCCCTGGCTGCCGGCCTTCCTGCAGCCCGAAGAGGCCCCGGCCCAGAAACCGGCCGCCAGCGCCAAGAAGGGGCCGCGGGCCGTGCCCGTGCGCGCCGCGGTGGCCGAGTTGCGCACCGTCCCCATCGTGCTGGAGGGCGTGGGCACGGTGAAGGCCCGCTCGACGGTGGCCGTCAAGGCGCAGATCGAGGGCCAGCTGATCGAGGCCCTGGTGCGCGAGGGCCAGACGGTCCACAAGGGCGACATCCTGTTCCGCCTGGACGCCCGCCCCCTGCAGGCCCGGCTGAAGGAGGCCGAGGCCGCCCTGGCGCGGGACCGCATCAACCACAAGAAGGCGGTGGATGATTTCGACCGCCTGAAGCTGCTGTCGTCCAAGGGCTATTCGCCCAAGACCCAGAGCGAGGACGCCCGGACCCTGGTGGATACCACCAGCGCCGCCATCCGGGCCTCGGAGGCGACGGTCGAGTTCGCCCACCTGAACCTGAACTACGCCACCATCCGCTCGCCCATCGACGGCCGGGTGGGCAACATCCTGATTTCCGTCGGCAACACGGTGAAGGCCAACGGCGACCAGCCGCTGCTGGTGATCACCGAAACCAAGCCGGTCTACGTGTCCTTCGGCCTGCCGGAACGCTACATCGACGCGGTGAAGGCGCGCATGGCCGAATCCCGCCTGGCCGTCGAGGTGACCACCCAGGCCAGCGGGTCCACGGCCGCCACCGGCGAGCTGTTCTTCATCAACAACGAGGTCAACGCCACCACCGGCACCATCGAGCTGCTGGCCCAGTTCGAGAATGCCGACGAACGGCTGGTGCCGGGCCAGTTCGCCCGGGCGCGGGTCCTGCTGTCGAACCTGGACAACGCCATCCTGGTGCCCACGCGGGCCGTGCAGATCAACCAGAAGGGGCCCTACGTGTGGATCGTCGAGGACGACGGCACCGTGTCCCTGCGCGCCGTGACCACGGGCCCCGAGGACCGGGAGATGACGGTCATCGCGTCGGGCCTGGAAGCCGGTGAGTCGGTGGTCACCGACGGCCAGTTGCGGCTGTACACCGGCGCCAAGGTCACCCTGGGCGACGAACGGAAGGGCGGCGACAGGAAAGGTGGCGACAAGAAGGACGGCGACAGGAAGGGCGGCGACAGGAAGGGCGCCGCCATGGGCAAGAACGAAGGGGGCAAGCGCGGCAAGGACGACCCCTCATGAGGCTTCCCGAGCTTTGCATCCACCGCCCGGTGATGACCACCCTGGTGATGGTGGCGATCATCCTGTTCGGCGTCATTTCCTACCGCTCGCTGCCCATCGCCGAGTTGCCCAGCGTGGACTTCCCGGTGGTCGAGGTGAGCGCCAACCTGCCCGGCGCCAGTCCCGAGACCATGGCGTCGTCGGTGGCGACGCCGTTGGAAAACCAATTCTCGCAGGTGCCCGGCATCCGCAAGATGACGTCGGTCAGTTCCCTGGGCGCCACCCGGATCACCCTGGAATTCGAGCTGGACCGCAACATCGACGCCGCCGCCTTCGACATCCAGACGGCCATTTCGGCGGCCCAGCGGTCGCTGCCCGACGACATGCCGGACTCGCCCTCGCTGCGCAAGCGCAACCCGGCCAACTTCGCCATCTACTACCTGCGCCTCAGTTCGCCGTCGCTGCCGGTATCGACCATCAACGACTACGCCGAAACGGTGCTGCAGCAGCAGGTATCGACCATCGACGGGGTGGCCCAGGTGCAGTTCTGGGGCCGCCAGCGCTATGCGGTGCGCATCCAGGTGGACCCCGGCGCCCTGATGGTGCGCAACCTGAGCCTGCCGCAGATCGAGCAGGCCGTGAAGGCGGGCAACACCAACCTGGCCACCGGCACCATTTCCGGGGTAAGCCAGGAAGCCGCCATCACCACCACCGGCGGCCTGACCAAGGGCGCCGACTACAACAACCTGGTGGTGGCCTATCGCAACGGCGCGCCGGTGCGCATCAAGGACATCGGCCGGGCCATCGACGACGTGGACAACCGCCGGTCCTCGACCTTCTTCGGCAACGAGCAGGGCATGATGATGGCGGTGTACCGCCAGCCCGGGTCGAACACGGTGAAGATCGTCGACGAGATCTCGAAGGCCCTGCCCCAGTTGCGCGAACAGATCCCGGCGGCCATCAACATCGAGGTCATGTACGACCGGTCGGTGGGCATCCGCAGTTCCATCAACGAGGTGCAGTTCACCCTGACCCTGGCCGCCGGCCTGGTGGTAATGGTGATCTTCCTGTTCCTGCGCAACCTGCGGGCCACGGTGATCTCGTCCATCGCCCTGCCCATTTCGGTCATCGGCACCTTCAGCGCCATGTACGCCCTGGGGTTCAGCCTGAACAACCTGTCGCTGATGGCCCTGACCCTGTCGGTGGGCTTCGTGGTGGACGACGCCATCGTGATGCTGGAAAACATCGTCCGCCACCGCGAGGAAGGGCTTTCCGGGCGCCAGGCGGCGCTGGTGGGTTCGCGCGAGGTGGCCTTCACCATCCTGTCCATGACCGTGTCGCTGGTCGCCGTGTTCATCCCCATCATCTTCATGGGCGGGATGATCGGCCGGCTGCTGAACGAATTCGCCCTGACCATTTCGGCCGCCGTGCTGGTGTCGGGCCTGGTGTCGCTGACCCTGACGCCCATGATGTGCTCGCGCCTGCTGCGCGACCATGATTCCGAAAGCCACGGGGCCCTGTTCCGGGTGACCGAGGCCGCCTACCAGACCCTGCTGGCCGGCTATGCGGCGGTGCTGCGCTGGTGCCTGCGCCACCGGTTCATCGTGTTCCTGTCGTTCATCGCCACCATCGTGGCGACGGTGCACCTCTATTCGGTCATCCAGAAGGACTTCCTGCCGTCCGAGGACACGGGCCGCCTGCTGGTGCGCACCCAGGCCGGCGACGAGGCCTCGTACGACGCCCTGGTGGCCTATCAGCACCGCATCGCCGCCCTGGCCGCCGCCAACCCCAACGTGGAGGCGGTGATGGAGCGCGCCGGGGGCTCGGGCGGGCGGACCAGCAACCAGGGCTTCATGCTGCTGCGCATGAAGACCCGCGAGGAGCGGCCGGAACGCGACATCAACGTGATCGTGCAGCAGCTTCGACGCAGCCTGAATTCGGTGCCCGGCATCAAGGCCTTCGTGCTGAACCCGCCGCCGATCCGGGTCGGCGGGCGCCTCAGCAACGCCGAATACCAGTACACCCTGCAGGACCTGGACCTGGACAAGCTGAACGAATGGTCCGAGATCATGCGCGCCGAGATGCGCAACCTGCCCGGCTTCCAGGACGTGACCAGCGACCTGCAGATCAAGAGCCCCACCGTGCGCGTGACCATCGACCGCGACCGGGCGGCGGCCCTGGGGGTGGACGCGCGCAGCATCGAATCGGTGCTGGCCGCGGCCTATGGCGAGCGCAAGATTTCCACCA
>JAGREA010000424.1 GCA_020446745.1 Rhodobacterales bacterium
CTGCAGGGTATAGGCGGCGCCGTAGGCCTCCAGGGCCCAGACCTCCATTTCGCCGAAGCGCTGGCCGCCGAACTGGGCCTTGCCGCCCAGCGGCTGCTGGGTGACCAGGCTGTAGGGGCCGATGGACCGGGCGTGGATCTTGTCGTCCACCAGGTGGTGCAGCTTCAGCATGTAGATGTAGCCCACGGTGACCGGGCGGTCGAAGGGTTCGCCCGTGCGGCCGTCCACCAGGGTCACCTGTCCCGACGAGTCCAGCCCCGCCTCGGTCAGCATGTCCACGATGTCGGCCTCGTTGGCACCGTCGAACACCGGGGTGGCGATGGGCACGCCCCGGCGCAGGTTGCCGGCCATTTCCACCATCGTCTTGTCGTCCAGGTCCGCCAGGTCTTCCTGGTGCACCTTGTCGCCATAGATGGTCTTCAGCTTGTCGCGCAGGTTGTCCACGGACGCGGAACCATGGCGGATGCCGTCGGCGATCTCGCCGATCTGGCTGCCCAGGCCGCGGCAGGCCCAGCCCAGGTGGGTTTCCAGGATCTGCCCCACGTTCATGCGCGACGGCACGCCCAGGGGGTTCAGCACCACGTCCACCGGGGTGCCGTCATCCAGGTAGGGCATGTCCTCGGACGGCACGATCTTCGAGATCACGCCCTTGTTGCCGTGGCGGCCGGCCATCTTGTCGCCGGGCTGCAGCTTGCGCTTCACCGCGACGAACACCTTGACCATCTTCATCACGCCCGGCGACAGGTCGTCGCCCCGCTGCAGCTTGTCCACCTTGTTCTCGAAGCGGGCCTGCAGGGCGGCGATGGATTCCTCGAAGTGGGCCTTCAGTTCCTCCACCTCCTTCATGATCTGGTCGTTGGCGACCACGATCTGGGCCCACTGGCCGGGGGTGAACTGGGCCAGCAGGTCGTCGGTGACCTTGGCCCCTTCCTTGATGCCCTTGGGCCCGCTGACCACCTTCTTGCCCTGGATCAGGGCCCGCAGGCGGGCATTGAAGCTGCGCTCCAGGATGGCCCGTTCGTCGTCGCGGTCCTTGGCCAGGCGTTCGATTTCCGAACGCTCGATGGACATGGCGCGCTCGTCCTTGTCCACGCCGCGGCGCGAGAACACCCGCACCTCGACGATGGTGCCGGCCACGCCCGGCGGCAGGCGCAGCGAGGTATCGCGCACGTCCGACGCCTTTTCGCCGAAGATGGCGCGCAGCAGCTTCTCCTCGGGCGTCATCGGGCTTTCGCCCTTGGGCGTCACCTTGCCGACCAGGATGTCGCCCGGGTGCACCTCGGCGCCGATGTAGACGATGCCGGCTTCGTCCAGGTTCTTCAGGGCCTCTTCACCCACGTTGGGAATGTCGCGGGTGATTTCCTCCTGGCCCAGCTTGGTGTCGCGGGCCATGACCTCGAACTCCTCGATGTGGATCGAGGTGAACACGTCGTCGCGGACGATGCGTTCCGAGATCAGGATGGAGTCCTCGAAGTTGTAGCCGTTCCAGGGCATGAAGGCGACCAGCACGTTCTTGCCCAGGGCCAGATCGCCCAGTTCCGTCGACGGGCCGTCGGCGATGGTGTCGCCGGCTTCCACCCGGTCGCCCACCTTCACCAGCGGCCGCTGGTGCAGGTAGGTGTTCTGGTTCGAGCGCTGGAACTTCAACAGGTTGTAGATGTCCACGCCGGCGGCCGAGTGGGAGGTTTCCTCCGTCGCTCGCACGACGATGCGGGTGGCGTCGATCTGGTCGATCACGCCCGAGCGCTTGGCGATGATGGTGGCGCCGGAATCCCGGGCCACGGCCTCTTCCATGCCGGTGCCCACCAGGGGTGCCTCGGACTGCAGCAGCGGCACCGCCTGGCGCTGCATGTTGGAGCCCATGAGCGCCCGGTTGGCGTCGTCGTTCTCCAGGAACGGGATCAGCGCCGCGGCCACCGAGACGAGCTGCTTGGGCGACACGTCGATGTAGTCGATGTCCTCGGGCCGGCCCATCTGGAATTCGCCGCCCTTGCGGCAGCTCACCAGTTCCTCGGCGAAGCAGTTGTTGTCGTCCAGCACCGAGTTGGCCTGGGCGATGGTGTAGCGCCCCTCCTCCATGGCCGACATGTACACCACGTCATCCAGCACCTTGCCGCTCTCGGCCTTGCGGTAGGGCGTCTCGATGAAGCCGTACTTGTTGACCCGGGCATAGGTGGCCAGGCTGTTGATCAGGCCGATGTTGGGGCCTTCCGGCGTTTCGATGGGGCAGATGCGGCCGTAGTGGGTGGGGTGCACGTCGCGCACCTCGAAGCCCGCGCGCTCGCGGGTCAGGCCGCCCGGGCCCAGGGCCGACAGGCGCCGCTTGTGGGTGATCTCCGACAGCGGGTTGGTCTGGTCCATGAACTGGGACAGCTGCGAGGAGCCGAAAAACTCGCGCACGGCGGCGGCAGCCGGCTTGGCGTTGATCAGTTCCTGCGGCATCACCGTGTCGATGTCGACGGAGGACATGCGTTCCTTGATGGCGCGCTCCATGCGGAGCAGGCCGACACGGTACTGGTTCTCCATCAGTTCGCCGACCGAACGCAC
>JAGREA010000425.1 GCA_020446745.1 Rhodobacterales bacterium
AACCCGGAAGTGCTGGTGGAGGCCATCCGCGCCCTGCGGGCCAAGGAGGAAGCCCGCCAGGCGGCGGAGCAGGAGGCGGCCATCGCCCACCTGGCCAAGGAACTGCACGAGGATCCCCTGTCGCCGGTGACCGGCAACCCGGACGGCGACGTGACGGTGGTGGAGTTCTTCGACTACCGCTGCGGCTACTGCAAGCAGATCTTCCCCGAGGTCCAGAAGCTGCTGAAGGACGACGGCAAGATCCGCTACGTGTTCAAGGAATTCCCCATCCTGGGCCCCGAATCGGTGGTCGCGGCGCGGGTCGCCACGGCGGCCTGGATCACCGATCCCGACAAGTACATGCTGCTGCACACGACCCTGATGGCCCTGCGCGGCGGCCTGACCGAGGCCAAGCTGGTGCAGGCGGCAACCGACGTGGGCTATGACGCCGACGCCCTGAGGGCCGCCATGAAGGACGACAGGGTGCAGCAGTCCCTGGCCCGCAACATGGCCCTGGCCCAGGCCCTGGGCGTGCGCTCCACCCCCACCTTCGTGGTCGGCACCACGGTGATCAGCGGCGCCCGGCCCGACGCCCTGCTGGAAGCCGTGGCCGCCGCCCGCGGCGGCTGACGCCCGGGCCCGCACGACGGCATATCCCGGCACACCCTTTTCGGGCATTGCTCCAAGACCGCACTTTTTGTATGGATATTTCCGATGCCGCGGCCCCGGGACGTTCCGTCTGCTCGCAGGTGCGGAATTTCCCGTGACGGCGGGCGTCCCGACGTGGAAAGATGGGGCTGCGGGGAGGGATCGCTTGCAGGGCCGGCACCGACTCCCCCGCCGAGACCCCCATTGCGGCGCGACATCCAGATTTCGACGCAATGCGAGCCCGCAGTATCGAGGAGTAGACCACGTGACCGATTCGCCCCCCACCGTCGATACCAACACCGTGGCCATGGACACGGTCGAGGAATTCCTGGCCCACGCCCACACCCTTGAGGCGGAGGCATCCGACCGGTTCAACGAGATGGCCGACAGCATGGAAATCCACAACAACCTGGAAGTGGCCAAGCTGTTCCGCCGCCTGGCCCACGAGGGCCAGAAGCATGCCGGCCAGATGCTGGAACGGGCCGGCGGCCGGGAACTGCCCAGCATCGCGCCCTGGGACCTGAAGCTGGGCGGCCACGGCGAGTCGCCCGAAGCCCCGTCCATGGAGCAGGCCCACTACCTGATGACCCCCTACCACGCCCTGGACCTGGCCCGTCAGGCCGAAATGCGGGTGCGCGACTATTACGCCGCCGTGGCCGAGGCCTCGACCAACACCGACGTGGTCACCCTGGCCAACGAGCTGGCGGCCGAGGAGGCCGAGCACGTGGCCCTGATCGACGAATGGATCACCAAGTATCCCAAGCCCGAAAAGGACTGGGACTTCGATCCCGACCCGCCGGTCCTGCCGTAGGCGGGAAAGTCACCGGGGCGGGAGAGTCACCGGGTGGGCAGCAGCACGTAGCGATAGCCGGCCGGCCCGCGCACCAGCACCAGCACCCGGTCGTGGCCGGTCTGGGCCGCCATGGCGAAGGCGTCCAGCACCTGGACCGGCGTCCACACCGGGTCCTGGTTCACCAGGATGATCACGTCGCCCCGGGCCACGTCGGCGGTGCGGTTGTTGTCGGCCCCGGCGTGGGCCACCAGCACGCCGGTGATGGCCCATTCCAGGTTGAAGTTCTCGCGCTCCTTTTCGGTGATGGTCACCAGGCCCAGGCCCAGGTGCGGCAGGGTGCCGGCGGCGCCCTTGGTGATGTTCCGGGCCTCGGGGTAGGTGGCCACGGTCAGGCCCAGTTCCTGGGTCCGGCCCTTGCGCCACACGCCCACCAGAACGTCGGTGCCGGGCTTCAGGCCGCCGAAGGCGGTGACCAGGTCGTCGAACGAATCCAGCCCCTTGCCGTTCAGGGACACCAGCACGTCGCCGCGCCGGAACCCGGCCCGGGCGGCGGGGCCGTCCAGGTCCACGTCGCGCACCAGGGCGGCCGATGGCCGGTTGATGCCCAGGGCGTCGGAAATCTCGGGCGCCATGCCGTGGACCTGCATGCCCACGTAGGGCCTGGCGGGGTCGGCGGCGTGGCCGGCGGAAGGGGCGATGCCGGCGGCCAGGCACAGGACCAGGCCGAAAAGGAAGGCGCGCGGGGTGGATCGGGTCATGGCGTCTGTCCGTTCTGGTTTTGACCTTCGGGTGGGGGTGGTGGCGCGTCGGCCGTCGGGGGGACCATGTGGACCACCCGCTGCGGGAAGGGAATCTCGATGCCGGCCTCGCGGAACCGGCGGTCGATGTCGAACCGGATGTCGCTGGAAATGGCCAGGCGGCTCATCACGTCGCTGGTGAAGCAGCGCAGCTCGAACAGCAGGGCGCTGTCGCCGAAATCCAGGAACAGCACGTTGGGCGCCGGGAAGGTCATGACCCGGGGCTGGGCCCGGGCGCAGGCCAGCAGGATGTCGCGCACCTGTTCCGTGTCGCTGCCGTAGGCCACGCCGATGGCCACCTCGATGCGGCCGTAGCGGTCCTTCAGGGTCCAGTTGGTCAGCGGGTTGGACAGGATTTCGGCGTTGGGGATGATCAGCGACGCCTTCTGCCAGGTTTCCACCTCGGTGGCCCGGAAGCTGACCTTCTTCACCAGGCCCTCGTTGCTGCCCAGGACCACCCAGTCGCCCACCTTGATGGGCCGTTCCACCAGCAGGATGAAGCCCGACACGAAGTTGTTGACCACGTTTTGCAGGCCGAAACCGATACCCACCGACAGGGCGCCGGCCACCAGGGCCACGTTGGTCAGGTCCACGCCGGCCACGGCGATGGCCAGGGCCACGGCGATGATCACCCCCGCGTAGCCGACCCCGGCCGACAGGGAATGCTGGACGCTCAGTTCCATCTTGGTGGCCGGCAGCACCTTTTCCAGCAGCGTCCGCTGGATCAGCCGCGCCACCGCCATGGCCACCAGGAACACCAGGATGGCCAGCAGGATGTCGGACAGGGAAATGGTGACGTTGCCGATGGTGAAGCCGCTGAGCGCCGCGGTGGCCCAGCGGGTCAGGTCGTCGGCCGGCAGGCCCCACAGGGGGCCGATCAGGAACAGGGCGGCCACGGCCAGCACGGGGTCCAGGGCGCCGCGGATCCAGAACCGCAGGCGCTTCAAGGTCTTCATGCGGATGCCCAGGCGCTCGCGCAGGAAGCGCGACCGGGCCGCCACCCCCACCAGTTCGCGCAGCAGGCCGCGCACCAGCAGCAGCATGAAGCCGATGAAGGCCGTGCCGATGGTGGATTCGATCAGGAACCGGCCCAGGGGCACATAGCCGATCAGCGCCGCGCCGATGGACACCACGGCCAGCAGGCTGGTCAGGTTGCGGACCACGGTCCAGAACTTCATGTGGCGGGGCTTTTCCGGGTCCGGCGCCGCCTCGTCGTCGCCGTCGTCGGCGGCGTCGGGCTCCCACAGGCTGGGCCGCACCAGCAGGAACACGCCCACCGCTTCCAGGATGGTCATGGCGGCGGTGACCACCGAATCCACTTCCAGCGACGTGGTGCGGATCTGGCCGATGCCGATCAGCAGCAGGTCGATGGCGATCACCGTGGCCAGGAAGGTGACCCGGCCGCTGATCAGGCGGGTGCTGCCCGGCGGCAGGTCGGTCAGCCGCCAGGCCGGCCATTCGGGGGCCAGGATGGCCCGCGGCAGGGCCGTGGCCAGGATGAACACGAACAGGGCGAACAGGACCCGCGACGACAGGACCAGCATGTCCCCCGACACCACGGCGCCGGGCCGGTTGATCCACACCAGCGCGCCGATCAGGAAGGCGCCCGGCAGGATGCCCCGGGCCACCCCCACGGCCGTGGCCGCCACCAGGCGGCGGGCATAGGTGGGTTCCACCTGCGCCGGGTCGGGCCCCAGGCGGGCCAGCAGCAGGCGCCGGCCCACCACGGCCAGCACCACCAGCACCAGGATGACCAGCAGCGGCGGCCAGAACAGCACCGCCTCGCGCCCTTCGTCGTCCAGGCCCATGTACCAGGCGCGGGGCACGTCGGCCAAGTCGCGCAGCAGGGCCAGGATCTCCAGCCCCGCCTTGATCAGCACCGACGGCAGCACCGGCACCGGCCAGCGCTGCAGGGTTTCCTTCACCAGCTGGTCGCGGGCCTGGCTGGACACCGAGGCCAAAATCTTGTCGACCCGGGCGATGGCCAGGTCCGACTGGGCGATGCGCGATTTCAGATCGGCGATGGCCTTGGTGTACTGGGCGCGTTTTTCCTGCACCCCCGCGTCCTCGGCCGGTTCGCCCTCGGCCGGCGGCGGACCCAGGGCGTCCAGGAACTGCTGACTGCTGTTCAGTTCCTCGGTGGCGGCGGTCTTCATCCGCACGGCCTGCTCGCGCACCCCGCCGACAAGGGTACGCTTGTTGGCGGCCTCGGCCGGGTTGGCGTCGAAATCGGCGAAATAGGTCTGGGCGTCCACCAGCACCCGGTCCCATTCCTGGACCAGGCCCTCGAACCACACCGGCGAGGTCGGGTCCTGGGGCTTCGCCGGGGCCGGGTTTTGGGCTTGGGCCTTGGCCGACGCCGACGCCGGGGCCGGGGCCTGGGCCTGGGCCTGGGCAACGCCGGCCGCCAGGGCCACGAAAACCAGCACGGCAAGGACCAAAAGGCGCAGGGCGGGGGCCGGGGGGAACCGCTTTGACATGGCCGAATGATACAGGCATTGGGCCGCGCCCCGCCAAGGGAAAAGCCCCCGCCCCCACCCCCGCTTCCAGGCCCGCTTCCGGGCCCGCTTCAGGGCCCCGCCCGGGGCGCCCAGGAATCCCGTTTACAGGGCGCGGTGGCGCTGATACATTCCGCCCGCTTTTCCAACAGGCTGGCCATCGCGCACACCCATTCGCCGCCCAGCGGCAGTCGTCCCATGGGGGGCGCCGGACCGACTCCTAATTCGCCGTCATGAAAATCCTTGCCTGCAACAGCAACCGGCCCCTGGCCGAAGCCGTCTCGGCCTACCTCAACCTGCCGCTGACCAAGGCCAGCATCCGGCGCTTTTCCGACATGGAGATCTTCGCCGAGATCCAGGAGAACGTGCGCGGCGAGGACGTGTTCATCATCCAGTCCACCTCGTACCCGGCCAACGACAACCTGATGGAGCTGCTGGTGGCGCTGGATGCGCTGCGCCGCGGCTCGGCCCGGCGGGTGACGGCGGTGATGCCCTATTTCGGCTATGCGCGGCAGGACCGCAAGTCCGGCCCGCGCACGCCCATTTCGGCCAAGCTGGTGGCCAACCTGATCACCGTGGCCGGGGCCGACCGGGTGCTGACCATCGACCTGCACGCCGGCCAGATCCAGGGCTTCTTCGACATCCCCACCGACAACCTGTACGCCGCCCCGGTGTTCACCAAGGACATCCAGCACCGCTATGACGGCGAGGACCTGATGATCGTGTCGCCCGACGTGGGCGGCGTGGTCCGCGCCCGCGGCATCGCCAAGCGCCTGGACGCCGACCTGGCCATCATCGACAAGCGGCGCGAGCGCGCCGGGGTGTCGGAAGTGATGCACATCATCGGCGACGTGAAGGACCGCACCTGCATCCTGGTGGACGACATCGTCGATTCGGCGGGCACCCTGTGCAACGCCGCCGTGGCGCTGATGGACGCCGGCGCCACCTCGGTGTCGGCCTACGTGACCCACGGCGTGCTGTCGGGCGGCGCCGTGGCGCGCGTGTCCAGCTCGCCCATGAAGCACCTGATCACCACCGACACCATCATGGCCACGGAAGCCATGCGGGTGTCGCACAACATCGAGCAGCTCAGCATCGCCCCGCTGCTGGCCGAGGCCATTCGCCGCATCAGCGACGAAAGCTCGGTCTCCAGCCTGTTCGACTGAGCGGCCCTACGGCATGCGCCGACCCCAAGGCGGGGCGGCATACGGAATGCGCCGTTCCCATGCCGGGAACGGCGTGGGAGCGGCGCCCACACCCCTGGAGGCGGGCGCCTTGTTTGAACGAGAGAAGGAGTAGGACCAATGGCGGACGCCGTTATCCTCGCCGCGGAACCGCGCGATCGGGCCGGTAAGGGGGCAGCCCGTGCCACGCGCCGCGCCGGCCGTGTTCCGGCCGTAATCTACGGACAGAAGAAAGACCCCGTGATGATCTCCCTGGAACCCATCGAGCTGATGAAACAGCTCCGCCAGCCGGGCTTCTTCGGCCGGGTGTTCCAGATCGAGGTGGGGGGCGCTTCCGAGAAGTGCCTGGCCCGCGACCTGCAGCTCCACCCGGTGAGCGACGAGCCCATCCACGTGGACTTCATGCGCTTCGGCGCCGACACCACGGTGCACGTGGACGTCGAGGTGACGTTCGAGAACGAAGAGGCCTCGCCGGGCCTGAAGCGCGGCGGCGTGCTGAACGTGGTGCGCCACACCATCGAGCTGATCTGCCCGGCCGACGCCATCCCGGCCCAGATCGTCATCGACCTGACCGGCCTGGACTTCAACGACTCGGTGCACATCAGCGCCGTGCAGCTGCCCGAAGGCGTGACCCCGGCCATCACCGACCGCGACTTCACCATCGCCACCATCGGTGCCTCCACCGCCGCCAAGGACGAGGCCGCCGAGGCCGCGGCCGAGGGCGAGGACGAGAACGAGGCGGAGGGCGACGAGGAGTAATCCTCCGCCCCCCGGCGGCAGCCCGCGGAGGCAGCCATGCTGTTGCTTGTCGGCCTGGGCAACCCCGGTTCGGGGTACGCCCAAAACCGCCACAACATCGGGTTCATGGCGGTGGACGTCATCGTCCACCGCCATGGCTTTTCACCCTGGCGCAGGAAGTTCCAGGGCGAGGTGGCCGAAGGCACCATCGGCGGGCGCAAGGTGCTGGCCCTGAAGCCCCTGACCTACATGAACGAAAGCGGCCGCGCCGTGCAGGCGGCGGCCACCTTCTACCGGATTTCCCCGGCCCAGATCCTGGTCCTGCACGACGACATGGACCTGGCCCCCGGCAAGGTGCGCCTGAAGATCGGCGGCGGCCACGGCGGCCACAACGGCCTGCGCAGCATCCAGGCCCACCTGGGGCCGGACTTCCGCCGCCTGCGCCTGGGCGTGGGCCACCCGGGCGACCGGGACCGGGTGATCGGCCACGTGCTGAACGATTTCGCCAAGGCCGACCGGGACTGGCTGGACAAGCTGCTGGACGTGATCGCCGACGAGGCGCCGCGCCTGGCGAAGAACGACGACGCGGGCTTCATGAACCGGGTGGCCCTGGTGATGAACCCGCCCAAACCGAAAAAGCCCCGCCCGCCGAAGGACGCGGACGGCGCGGGGGACGACAAGGAGCGGACGGACGATGGGGTTTAACTGCGGCATCGTGGGCCTGCCCAACGTGGGCAAGTCGACCCTGTTCAACGCCCTGACGGCCACCGCCGCGGCCGAGGCGGCCAACTTCCCGTTCTGCACCATCGAGCCCAACACGGGCCGCGTGGCCGTGCCCGACGCGCGCCTGGACAAGATCGCCGCCATCGTCCAGCCCAAGAGCCTGGTGCCCACCCAGCTGGAATTCGTGGACATCGCCGGCCTGGTGCGCGGGGCCTCGAAGGGCGAGGGCCTGGGCAACCAGTTCCTGGCCAACATCCGCGAGGTGGACGCCATCGTCCACGTGCTGCGCTGCTTCGAGGACGACAACATCACCCACGTGGACGGCGCCATCGACCCGGTGCGCGACGCCGAGACCGTGGAAACCGAACTGATGCTGGCCGACCTGGAAAGCCTGGAAAAGCGCGTCACCCCGCTGACCAAGAAGGCCCGGGGCGGCGACAAGGACGCCAAGGCCCAGTTGGCCCTGGTGGAACGCTGCCTGGCGGTGCTGCAGGAGGGCCGGCCGGCCCGCACCATCGCCGTGGACCCCACCGAGGCCCGGGCCTTCCGCATGCTGCAGCTGCTGACCGCCAAGCCGGTGCTGTACGTGTGCAACGTGGAGGAGGAGTCGGCCGCCACGGGCAACGCCATTTCCCAGCGCGTGGCCGCCATGGCCACCGAACAGGGGGCCGAGGCGGTGGTCATTTCGGCCCGCATCGAGGAGGAGATCGCCCAGCTTGCCGACCCGGCGGAAAAGGCCGAGTTCCTGGAAAGCCTGGGCCTGGAGGAAACGGGCCTGGCGCGCGTCATCCGCGCCGGCTATCACCTGCTGGACCTGATCACCTTCTTCACCGCCGGGCCCAAGGAGGCCCGGGCCTGGACCGTGCGCCGGGGCGCCAAGGCGCCGGAGGCCGCCGGGGCCATCCACACGGACTTCGAGCGCGGCTTCATCCGCGCCGAGACCATCGCCTATGACGACTACATCGCGCTCAACGGCGAGCAGGGCGCCAAGGAGGCCGGCCGCATGCGGGCCGAGGGACGGGACTACACGGTCGCCGACGGCGACGTGCTGCTGTTCCGTTTCAACGTGTGAGCCTGCTGCCGGCTTTCGAAGGCTTCGCCCTGGGGGGCGGGCTGATCGTCGCCATCGGGGCGCAGAACGCCTACATCCTGAAGCAGGGCCTGAAGCGCGAGCACGTGTTCGTGCTGTGCGCGCTGTGCGCCCTGGCCGACGCGGTGCTGATCGCCGCCGGGGTGGCGGGCTTCGGCGCCGTGGTGGCGGCCACGCCCTGGCTGACCGCCCTGGCGGCCTGGGGCGGGGCGGCCTTCCTGGGCTGGTACGGTGCCCGCTCGTTCCGCGCCGCCCTGCACCCGGGGCGGATGGACACGGCCGGCGGCGGCGGCGCCACGCCCCTCAAAACGGCGGTGCTGACGGTGCTGGCCTTCACCTTCCTGAACCCGCACGTGTACCTGGATACGGTGGTGCTGGTGGGCGGCCTGGCCGGCCAGCACCCGCCGGCCCAGCGCCTGGCCTTCGGCGTGGGGGCCGTGCTGGCCTCGGTGGTGTGGTTCTTCGGCCTGGGCTACGGCGCCCGCCTGCTGGCCCCCCTGTTCCGCCGCCCGGCCACCTGGCGGGCCCTGGACCTGGCCATCGGCGTGGTCATGTGGACCATCGCCGGATCGCTGGTGTGGGGGCGGGTCTAAAGACCCTTTTCCTTGGCGTAGTCCTCCATCTGCTTGATCAGAAGCTCTCGGAAATTCTTCTGACGCTCTCCCAGAAAAAGTTTTTGCTCTTCCTGTATGTCTATAATGTGCCCTAAATAGCGACTCCCAGTATCGGACATAAAAAGTTCAGAAATTTTTTCAAGATCTTCTATACTGAAGTTCTCTGAAATATATTGAATCATTTTATTGCGAATTTGTAATGTTGATTCTTTATATTCCTCTTTCATTTTTTGGAAGATCTCAGAAAGAATTGGATCGTTGCGTTCAAAACCCTTTTCGATAAAGACAGCTGCCACTTGTCCGAACAAGAGATCGAGGACCATGGCGTCCGTCGAAGGTTGCAGCATGAAATCGTAAGTGATGGCGGCGAGATTTTTGCGCCTGGCTTGATCGTCGGCGGCAGCCGACACCGCAAGTGCGGGTACGGAACACGACAGGAGGGCGACCAGCGCGGCCAGGACAAACCGTTTCATGGCAGGCTCCCGGTTGGCGAAAGGGTTCCGGATCATACCCGGACTGGCCGAGGAATGTCCTGCCCCCGCAGAAATTGCGTGTGAGCGGGCGCCGCGCCGCTGCGGGCGATCGTGCGGGCGGTGCCGGTTCGCTGGTGTGGGGGCGCCTCTAAAGCCCCTTTTCCTTGGCGTAGGCCTCGAACCGCTTCTCCAGGCGGGCCTGGAAGGCGGGGATCAGCTTCATGGTCGCCGCGTTGCTGTCCTGCAGCACCAGGGGCATGCGATCGATGGCCCGGCGCCCCGTTTCCGTCTGGTAGAAGGCCAGCATGTTCTTCAGGTCCTCCAGCGAGAAGTGGCGCACCAGGATGCTGATGGAATTGGCGCGGATCTGGGGCAGCAGGGGCTTGGCCTCTTCCTTGATGATGGCCGCCAGGTCCTTGGCCACCTGGGGGTCCACTTCCTGGTTTTCCTGGCGCAGCATGTCCACCACCTGCTGCTCCATCAGGTCGAAGATCTGGGTCAGGGTGCGGTCCAGCTTCAGGACGCCGTACATCTCCTGGGCCAGCTGTTCCCGTTCTGCCTGGCTGTCGGCGGCGGCGGCGGGCGCGGACAGGGCGGGCACGGCGAACGACAGGGCCGCGACCAGCGCGGCCAGGACAAACCGTTTCATGGCAGGCTCCCGGTTGGCGAAAGGGTTCCGGATCATACCCGGATTCGCCGAAAAGTCCCCTACCCCAACAGGAAATGCGCGTGGGCGGCGGCCACGGGCTTGTCGGGGCGGTCCTGCCAGGCTTCCACCCGCACGTTGGCGATGCGCCGGCCCTGCTTGATCACCCGGCCCCGGGCGAAGGTGTCGCGGGGGCCGGCGGGGCGCAGGTAGTCCACCGAGATGTTGATGATCCGCGGCAGGGCCTCGACCCGCATCTCGTTGATCAGGTGCAGGGTCGCCGCCTGTTCCAGCAGCGCCCCCAGCACCCCGCCGTGGATGGCCGGCAGGATGGTGTTGCCGATGGTGGTGTCGCGGAACCGGGCCACGGTGAGCAGGCCCTGGGCATCGGTCTCGCAGGTGAAGCCGAAGGTGCGGGCATAGGGGATGGCCTGGGTCAGGTGGCAGATGTCGCCGTCCTGGCGGAACCGGGCCAGGGCCCCGGCGAAGGTGCCGGTGCCGGTGTCGGTATCGCCGGTCATGCCGTGCCTCCCCCTTCGCCATTGCCCCCGCCTTCGCCATTGCCTGACGTGGTGAAGCCCGTGCTGCCGACCATGAAGGTGGCCGTGCAGTGGGCGATGGGGTCGTCGGGGTCCTCGTGGAAGGCCCGGCCGCGCACGAAGGCGACGCTGGGCGTCAGCTTGGTGACCAGCCCCCGGGCCCTGAGCGCCAGCCCCGGCGTGGCCGGCTTCAGGTAGTCGATGCGCAGGTCCAGGGTGGCCGTGGAGGCCCCTTCGGGGATGACGCTGAACACCACCAGGCCGGCCACCGTGTCCAGCAGGGCGGTGACCACGCCGCCGTGCAGCACGCCGCGGTCCGGGTTGCCCACCAGGGCCGGATCGTAGGGGGCGATGATGGTGCCCTCGCCCCGCGCCACGTCCTCCACCGCCATGTTCAGGGCCCGGCAATGGGGAATGGTGCCGAACACGCGGATGATGTCGGCGAACGGGGCGGGGCCCCTGGGGGACGGCGGGGCAGAGCCCCTGGGGGCTGGCGGAGTGTCGGGCATGGGTGGGTGTCGTGGTTTGTGCAGGTGCGAAGTATACGCCAACCACGGCGGTTTGACAGGGGCGCAAAAACGCGCGGCAGGTGTGACCTGGCGGCGGCATGGCGCGGGATTTGTCGAGACGCGAGTGGCGCTGTAGGATTGCGTCGAATTCGCGCATGATTCAGGGGAACCGCGACATGGGAGAAACCATCACCATCGCCGCCCAGGATGGGCACGAGCTGGCGGCCTATCGGGCCGTGCCGGCCAATGTGGAAACCAACGGCGCGCGGGGGGGCGTGGTCGTGGTGCAGGAGATCTTCGGCGTCAACATCCACATCCGCGACGTCTGCGACCGCCTGGCCGCCGCCGGCTTCGTGGCCCTGGCCCCGGCCCTGTTCGACCGCCTGGAGCGCGGCGTGGAACTGGATTACGACCAGGCCGGCATCGCCCGCGGCCGGGGCCTGGTGGAAGACCTGGGCTTCGACAACGCCATCCGCGACGTGTGGGCCGCGGCCAAGGTGGTGCACCCGGAAGGGCGGGCCGGCGTGGTCGGCTTCTGCTGGGGCGGATCGGTGGCCTGGCTGGCCAACTGCCGCCTGTGCCTGACGGCGGCCAGCTGCTTTTACGGGCGCCACATCGTCAACTTCCTGCACGAAACGCCGCGCCGCCCGGCCATCCTGCACTTCGGCGACAAGGATCCGTCGATCCCCCTGTCGGACGTGGACAAGATCCGCTCGGCCTTCCCCGAACTGCCGGTGCACCTGTACCCCGGCGCCGGCCACGGCTTCAACTGCGACCGCCGGGCCGATTTCCACCCCGACAGCGCCGAACTGGCCTGGGGCCGCACCCTGGACCTGTTCCGCGAGGTCATGCACTGGAACCACCCGGAAAACCCGGTCACCTGACCGTTATCGGTTGCCGGGGGGCCGCGAAGTTGAAACACTGCGGCCCGGATTTCACTGCGGATTCGCGGCAAGGGAGCGTTCACCATGGGCCAGCCCAATACCCCGCCTGGCACCCCGCCCGTTATCGGCGTCATCGGCGGCAGCGGCGTCTACGAGATCGACGGCCTGACCAACACCCGCTGGGAAACGGTGGAAAGCCCCTTCGGCGCGCCGTCGGACCAGCTTCTGTTCGGCGACCTGGACGGCCAGCCCATGGTGTTCCTGCCGCGCCACGGCCGGGGCCACCGCATTCCGCCCAGCGAGCTGAACTTCCGCGCCAACATCGACGCCCTGAAGCGGGCCGGGGTGACCGAGATCCTGTCGGTCAGCGCCTGCGGCTCGCTGAAGGCCGAGCTGCCGCCGGGCACCTTCGTCATCGCCGACCAGTTCATCGACCGCACCTTCGCCCGCGCCAAGAGCTTCTTCGGCACCGGCCTGGTGGCCCACGTGGGCCTGGGGCACCCGGTGTGCGGCCGCCTGGGCGACGCCGTCGAGGCGGCGGTGAAGGGCCTGGGCATCCCCTACCAGCGGGGCGGCACCTACCTGGCCATGGAAGGGCCGCAGTTTTCCACCCTGGCGGAATCGAACCTGTACCGGTCGTGGGGCTGCGACGTCATCGGCATGACCAACATGCCCGAGGCCAAGTTGGCCCGCGAGGCGGAGATCTGCTACGCCACCGTGGCCATGGTCACCGACTACGACTGCTGGCACCCGGACCACGACCACGTGACGGTGGAAGCCATCATCGGCGTGCTGCTGGACAACGCCGACAAGGCCCGGGCCCTGGTCAAGGCCGTGGCCCCGGCCCTGTCCGGGCGCGCCGAAAGCTGCGTCCAGGGCTGCCACACGGCCCTGGAAACGGCCCTGATCACCGCGCCCGAGGCCCGCGACCCGGCCCTGGTGGCCAAGCTGGACGCCGTGGCCGGGCGGGTGCTGAAATCCTAGAACCATGCCCCGGTGAACCATGAAAGACCTGGAGGCCCGCCGCGAGGTTCTGGCCACCGCCCTGAAGATGAACGCGGTGGGCATCAACAAGGGCACGTCGGGCAACGTGAGCCGGCGCATCGACGGCGGCTTCCTGATCACCCCCTCGGGCCGCCGCTATGAGGACTGCGACGCCCTGGACGTGGTCGAGGTGGCCCTGGACGGCACGCCCCGGGGCGTGCGGCCGCCGTCCAGCGAGTGGCGCTTCCACCGCGACATCTACGCCGCCCGGCCCGACGCCAAGGCGGTGGTGCACACCCATTCCACCTATGCCACCACCCTGGCCTGCCTGCGCCGGGCCGTGCCGCCGTTCCACTACATGGTGGCCGTGGCCGGCGGCAACGACATCCGCCTGGCGCCCTATGCCACCTTCGGCACCCAGGACCTGTCGGACAACGCCCTGGCGGCCCTGAAGGACCGCAAGGCCTGCCTGCTGGCCAACCACGGCATGATCGTGCTGGGCAAGGATCTGACCGACGCCCTGGCCCGGGCCGTGGAGGTGGAGGGCCTGTGCGAGGTGTACTGGCGCACCCTGGTGGCCGGCGGCCCCACCCTGTTGACGGGCGACGAGATGGGCGAAGTGTGGGAACGCTTCCACCGCTACCAGCGCGGCGCCGGGGTGGACGACCCGGTGCCGGCTTTGCACCGGACCCGCGCCCCGGCCATCTCCCTGCCCAGGAAGCGGCGGGACTGAGGAGGGGCACAGGGACGGGGGGAAATTGGGGCTGGTGACCCCGGCAGGACTCGAACCTGCGACCTACAGATTAGGAATCTGCCGCTCTATCCAGCTGAGCTACGGGGCCTCACCAGGGAATCCCCGCGCACACTCTGGCGTGGCGGGGAACGCCCGCCCCTTATACCGTCGCGCCCGTCCGAAACCAAGCACGGGCCGCGCGTAGGCGGATGTTAACCCCCCTGCCCTATCCTGGCCCCTTCCGCAAACGGGAGGGCCACGCCATGACCATCCGTTCCGCCCCCATCGCCCTGGCCGCCGGGTTGATGCTGGCCGCCCTGGTGGCCGCCCTGGTGGCCGCCGCCCCGCAAGCCCGGGCCGAGCAGAAGGGCCGCAGCGGCCAGCCCCTGGCCGTCTACTGCAACACGGCGCCGGACTTTTCCGTGCAGCGTTCCGATTCCGTGGACAACTGGGTGCGCATCTGCACCGTGTGGCTGAACGCCCCCAACGCCGCCACCGGCCGCAACGCCCCGGCGCCGGTCCCCACGGCCGCCTCCGGCCAATAGGGCCCCGCGCGCAAGAAAACATCGCCGTCCGTGATCCGGGTCACAGAACGGCCCGGGCCCTTCCGGTAGAACCTGGGGTGTGGCCGGGATGATCCGGCCGCGCAACGCCACAACGGCCGCCCGGGCGGGATCGCCCGAAACCGGGCGCGGCATGGAGACCGGAATCATGAGAAAGACCATCCGCGCCCTGCGCGACGTCGCCCGCAAGCTGGGCCTGCCCGTCGCCCCGAACCCGGTCATCGTGTTCCGCATCCCGCCGTCGGCCCGCTGACGCGGCCTCGGGACCGGACTTCCGGGCCTACCCCAGCACGTCCAGCATCACGTACATGGCGCCCAGGGCCAGCAGCGCCAGGGCGCCCAGGATCAGCACCCCTTTCAGCAGGGTCCGCACCAGGCCGGCCCGCGGCGGCGGCGGGGGCACGATGTCACCGGTCGCCACCGGCGCCACGGCCGCGGGGGCCTTGGTTTCGGTGCGCCGTTGCGTCCGCTCCTGTCCCTTCTGGGCCGAGAACACGATCTTCGACAGGGTCTCCCCCGTCTTGTCGTCGTAGCTTTCCTCGATGATCCGCACGGCCAGCACGAAACGGCTTTCCAGGACCATGCGGGCGTTCTGCACGGCCTCGTCCTTGGCGTCATAGACGGAATCGATGAGCCAGTTGCCCCCCTTCTGGGTATAGAGCTCGTACGAAACGCTCATTCTTGGCCTTTCACCGCCGCATCGACCGGTGCGCGGGCATGCGCGTGGGCGACGCGCTGCGTGCGTACCCGGTTATGATCATCCTGGTGATGGGGAAAGAAAAAGTAAAGAAACGCGCGCAACAGGGGGTCGCCGCGCAAAAAAACAGGTCGCGCCGCCGCGCAGGAAACAGGGCGGGCCGCCCGCTCCGACCGGCGGAGAGGCGGCCCGGTCGCACCCCCCGATGACGAGGCAGGGGGCGCGGGACGGCATGGCCGCGAACGGCCTACTTCACGTTGCCGACGAAAGTGTTTTCCACCAGCGGCTTGGCATCGGCCTGGGGCACGTGGCACTGGGTGCAGAAGTAGCGCGACATGTTGATGTCGTCCTTCTCCTTGCCGTCGTCGCCGACGTAGTGGGACTTGCCCGCCATGGGCGCGTCCTCTTCCTCGTAGGTGGACTTGTCGTGGCAGTCCAGGCAGCCGTTGGCCCGCAGGTTGATCTGGAACTTCTTGGTGTTCTCGATCTCGTGGGCGATCAGCGGCGGCTGTTCCTTGAAGGTGCGCTTGAAGCCCTTCTTCATGGTCGCCTGCTTGTATTCCATGGGCGCCTGGTTCAGGGCCGGAATGGCATTGGCGCCGCGCAGGGACACCACATTGTCGCTGGCCCAGGCGGCACCCGCCGCCATGACCCCCACAACCGCCAGGGTCGCGATGATTGCTCTCATCTCCAAACCTCCTCGCATCAGAACTTGATCCTTGGTCCGTGGGGGCGGACAGGCCGGACTACGCCGCGTCGCGCAGGGCCGGCGCCTCCCCCGGGGTGTCGCTGTCGATCTCTTTGCTGTTGAACCGCGTGGTGAACCCGAACACGTCCTTGGCGCACACGTCGATGCACCGGCCACAGTTGGTGCAGGCGCTGAACCGGATGACCGGCGACACGCCCTTGTCCGCGCCCTTCAGCGCGGGGTTGATGACCTGCGGCTCCGGACAGACCGCGAAGCAGTCCATGCAGTCGTCGCAGGCCGACCGCCGCTTGGCGCTGATCCGCACCAGGCTGGCCGTGCCCAGCAGGCCATAGAAGGCGCCCACCGGGCACAGGTGCCCGCACCAGCCCCTGTTGCTGACGAACAGGTCGAACAGGAACACGGCCAGGATCACGGTCCAGGCGAAGCCCAGGCCGAACACCAGGCCCCGGAACACCATGGACACGGGATTGACCAGTTCCCAGGCGACGCTGCCGGTGATCCACGCGACCGCCAGGGTCATGGCCAGCAGCCAGTACCGGGCGCGGCGCGTGAACTGCACCCCGCCCTTCAGGCCCAGGCGGGCGCGCAGCCAGTGCGCCAGGTCGGTGACCGGATTGATGGGACAGACCCAGGAACAGTACGTCCGCCCCCCCACCAGCACATAGAAGGCCAGAACGATGACGGCGCCCAGAAGGGCCGTGGTCTTCACCGCCTGGCCGGCCAGCAGGGTCTGCAGGAAGACGTAGGGGTCGGTCAGGGGCAGGACGTCCAGCGTCAGGCTGGCCGCCAGGTTGCCCTTGACGATCCATACGCCCGCCAGCGGGCCCAACAGGAACAGCCCCAGCACGCCGGCCTGAACCAGCCGGCGGGCCAGCAGCCACTTGTGGGCCGAAATCCACCCCCGTTCCTTCACGGCCGCGGCACCGGGTTTTTCCAGTCCGTTCATGGCTGACCTCCCGGCAGGCGGTCGGGCATGTCGAACAGACCCGGGACCAGTTCGTGGCCCGCCTTTTCCTTTTCCTTCCAGCCCAGCCGGTAGTGGCCGCCGATCTGGCCCTTGGCCAACGCCAGGGGCATGACCTTGATGGCCGCTTCCTCCAGCACACAGGACCGTTCGCACTTGCCGCAGCCCGTGCAATGTTCCGAATGCACCGTGGGAATGAACACGGCGTGGTGGCCGGTGCGCACGTTGTGCGACCGTTCCAGGGTGATGGCCTTGTCGATCACCGGGCAGACCCGGTAACAGACATCGCAACGCAGGCCCAGGAAGTTCAGGCAGGTTTCCTCGTCGATCAGCACCGCCAGGCCCATGCGGGACTTGTCGATGTCGGTCAACGCGGGGTCCAGGGCCCCGGTGGGACAGGCGGCGACGCAGGGAATGTCGTCGCACATCTCACACGGCGCCTTTCGGGCGACGAAGTAGGGCGTGCCCACGGGCACGGGGTCGCCCAGTTCGGCCAGGCTGAGGGTGGGGTAGGGGCAGTCGCGGACGCACAACCCGCAGCGGATGCAGGCCCCGAGGAACGAGTCCTCGGTGCCCGCTCCGGGCGGGCGCAGCGCCGTGGGGGGCAGGGACCGGGCCTGCTTGGCCATCAGCCCCAGCACGAGACCGGCCACGCCGACGCCACAGGCGGTCCGGGCCGTATCGGCCAGGAACTGCCGTCGCGACTTCGCGGCTCGTTTCGGTTTCTGGGTCGTCACAGTCTTGTCCTCATTTCAACCCAAGTGAACCTACGCTTCGGTCTCCCCCCAAAACGCACGCATCCGGGCGTGGTCGGGTTCGGTCTACACGGCCATCACCTTGCACGCGCACTTCTTGAAGTCCGTCTCTTTCGAGAGCGGATCGGTGGCGTCCAGGGTCAGCTTGTTCACCAGCTGGCTGGCGTCGAACCAGGGCATGAACACCAGCCCCTTGGGCGGCTTGTTGCGGCCGCGGGTTTCCACCCGGGTCACCAGCTCGCCGCGGCGGGTCTCGACCTTCACGGCCTGGCCGCGCTTCAGCCCGCGGGCCTCGGCGTCGTCCGGGTGCATGTAGATCTTGGCCCCCGGATAGGCCCGGTACAGTTCGGGCACCCGTCGGGTCATGGAACCGGAATGCCAGTGCTCCAGCACCCGGCCCGTGCAGAGCCACAGGTTGTAGTTGTCGTCGGGGCTTTCCGCCGCCGGCTCGTAGGGGGCGAAGATCACGTTGGCCTTGCCGTTGGGCTTGCCATAGAACTTCACGCCCTCGCCGGCCTTGACGAACGGGTCATAGCCCTCGCGGTAGCGCCACAGGGTCTCCTTGCCGTCGATCACCGGCCAGCGCAGGCCGCGGGCCTTGTGGTACAGGTCGAAGTCGGCCATCTGGTGGCCCTTCTTGGCCGCCGGCCCTTCGTACTGGAACAGGCGGTATTCCTCGAACAGGCCCTTCTGGACGTAGAACCCGAAGTCGGCGCTTTCGTGGTTCTCGTACACGTTGCCGGCGGCGTCCTTCACCGGGTCGGCCGGGAACTTGTTGACCTGGCCGTTGGTGTACAGGACCTCGTAGAGCGTCTTGCCCTTGTATTCCGGCTTCTGGTCCAGCAGCTCGGCCGGCCACACGTCCTCCATCTTGAAGCGCTTGGAGAACTCGATGACCTGCCACACGTCGGACTTGGCCTGGCCGTAGGGGGCCACCTGCTGGCGCCAGAACTGGGTGCGCCGTTCGGCGTTGCCGTAGGCCCCTTCCTTTTCCATCCACATGGCCGTGGGCAGGATCAGGTCGGCCGCCATGGCGGTGACGGTGGGATAGGGATCGGACACCGTGATGAAGTTTTCGGGGTTGCGGTAGCCCGGGTACCCCTCCTCGTTCATGTTGGGCGCCGCCTGCATGTTGTTGGTGCACTGGACCCAGTAGGCGTTCAGCTTGCCGTCCTTCAGCATGCGGTTCTGCAGTACGGCGTGGTAGCCGGGCTTGGGCGGAATGGTGCCGGCGGGCAGCTTCCACACCTGTTCGGCGTACTTGCGGTGGGCCTCGTTCATCACCACCAGGTCGGCCGGCAGGCGATGGGCGAAGGTGCCCACCTCGCGCGCCGTGCCGCAGGCCGAAGGCTGGCCGGTCAGCGAGAACGGGCTGTTGCCGGGTTCCGAGATCTTGCCCATCAGCAGGTGGACGTTATAGAGCAGGCCGTTCACCCACACGCCGCGGGTGTGCTGGTTGAAGCCCATGGTCCAGTAGGACGACACCTTCTTGTTGGGGTCGGCATAGACCTTGGCCAGGGCCAGCAGCTGGTCCTGGGGCACGCCCGACAGCTTGCTGGTGTATTCCAGCGTGTAGGGCTTCACGCTGGCGGCGTATTCCTCGAACGTGATGTTGGTCAGCTTGCCCTTGGCCGGGTTCTTGGCCTTCTTTTCCAGCGGATGCTCGGGCCGCAGGCCGTAACCGATGTCGGTGGGCGTCTTGGTGAAGTTGACGGACTTGTCGATGAAGGCCTGGTTGTAGGCCTTGTTCTCGATGATGTAGTTGGCGATGAAGTTCAGGATCGCCAGGTCCGTCTGCGGCGTGAACACCATGCCGTTGTCGGCCAGCTCGAAGCAGCGGTTCTCGAAGGTCGAGAGCACGTGCACCTCGCAGCCTTTCTTGGTCAGCCGCGTGTCGGTCAGGCGCGACCACAGGATGGGGTGCATTTCCGCCATGTTGGCGCCCCACAGCACGAAGGCGTCGGCGTGCTCCAGGTCGTCATAGCAGCCCATGGGCTCGTCGATGCCGAAGGCGCGGATGAAGGCGCCCACGGCCGAGGCCATGCAGTGCCGGGCGTTGGGATCGATGTTGTTGGAACGGAAGCCGGCCTTCATCAGCTTCGAGGCCGCATAGCCTTCCCACAGGGTCCACTGGCCGGAACCGAACATGCCGACGCTGGTCGGGCCCTTGTTCTTCATGGCGGCCTTCCACTTTTCGGCCATCACGTCGAACGCCTGGTCCCAGGACACGGGGGTGAACTCGCCGTCCTTGGCATACTTGCCGTCCTTCATGCGCAGCAGCGGCGTTTCCAGCCTGTCCTTGCCATACATGATCTTGGACAGGAAATAGCCCTTGATGCAGTTCAGGCCCTTGTTGACGGGGGCGTCGGGATCGCCCTGGGTGGCCACCACGCGGCCATCCTGCACGCCCACCAGGACGCCGCACCCGGTTCCGCAGAACCGGCACACGCCCTTGTCCCATCGAATGCCGTCTTCGGCCTTGGCGGCCCCGGGCAGGTTCACCCCGGCGGCCGTTGCCGCGGCCAAGGCGGCATTGGTCTTGATGAAATCGCGTCTAGAGACTGTCATCTCCCTCCTCCTTCGCGTCGGTATCCGGTTCGAAATAGTTGTAGATCAGGGAAGCATTCAGCACGCCGGACAGGCCCTGAAGTCGGGTCAGGGTGTCCGAGGCCTTGCGGTTGTCGGGCTGGTCCACCGTCACCACCAGACGGCTGTCCTCGGTGACGGCGTGAAGTTCCACGCCCTCGAATTCGCCCAGGGCGACGGTGACCGCGTCGATGGCCTCGGGCCTTACGTGCATCACCAGGCTTGAGATACTCATGACGTCTTGGAACGCGGCGCCGACGCCGGTCTCCTTGCTGTTGGTCCTATCGCAGGTCGATGGCCCCCACCGGACAGGGCGCCAGGCAGGCGCCGCACCCGGTGCAGGCGGTGGAATCCAGATCGGGAAGGGCAATGCCCCCGGGGACGGGGCGGAAACGGATGGCCCGTTCGTCGCAGCGGTCGCCGCAGGTGCGGCAGGTGATGCCGCGCACCGACAGGCAGGAACCGCCGATATGGGCCTTCAGGGACCAGGCGGCGCGCGGCGCGCCGGCCTTGTCGACGCGGCTGAGGGCACCCGGCCTGCAGACCGTGACACAGTCGCCGCAGAAGGTGCAGGACCCCCGGGCGAAGGACACGGTCGGCAGGCCGTCTCCCCCCATGGACAGGATGCCCTGGCCGCAGGCCGGCAGGCAGTCGCCGCAGCCGTCGCAGGTGATCCGGAAGGCGGGCTCGGCCAGGGCCCAGGGCGGCCGCGAGGGCGCCGGGGCACGGGCCGTGCGGCCACGCAGAAGATCAACTCTGGATATCGGGTGCGACATGTCGCTCCTCGACCCGAATCACGATGGGCTGGTGCCAGCAAACACGTGGGACAAACACGTGGGCCAAACACGCGGGCCGGCGGCGGCACCGCCGGCGGCATTCCACTCTTCTAATATGCGACGGGATTTCGAACCTTGATTGAGGTCAAGTAACCACAAAAGCTTTGTGGGTATTACCTGATCGCTTCGGTCGGATTTACCGCACCGGTCCCGATGGCGGGAAACCGGGGGTTGAAGGACCCTAGGCTGCGGCCCGGGCGGCCGACAGTTCGCCCAGGGCCAGGCGCACCACCCGCACGGACGAGGTGAAGGCCAGGCCGGCGATGCCGGCGGCGACGATCAGGTCGGGCCAGGCGGTGCCGCTGGTCCACACGCCCAGGGCGGCCAGCATCACCGCCACGTTGGCGATGGCGTCGTTGCGGGTGCACAGCCACACGGACTGCATGTTGGCGTCGCCGGCCCGGTGGCGGAACAGCAGCAGCGCGCTGGCCACGTTGGCGACGAAGGCCAGGGCGCCGATGCCGCCCATCAGCGGCGCCACGGGCTGGTTCAGCACCAGCACGTGCCACAGGGCCGTGCCCAGCACATAGAGGCCGAACAGGCCCATGGTGGCGCCCTTCAGCAGGGCCGTGCGGGCCCGCCAGGCGGCGCCCATGGACAGCGCCAGCAGGGACACCAGATAGGTGGCGGAATCGCCCAGGAAGTCCAGGGCGTCGGCCTGCAGCGACACCGACTGGCCCCACCGCCCGGCCGTGGTTTCCACCAGGAACATGGAAAAGTTGATGGCGATCACCGTCCACAGTACCCGGCGGTACGTGCGGTCGGCGGCCTCGTCGCGGGTCATCTCGTGGGAACAGGAACAGCCGCTCATGCCTCGGTCCTCGTCGGGTCAGTCCTCTTCGGGGCGCTGTTCGCCCACGTGGTCGCGCAGGTCGCGGATCACGCAGCGCACGTGGTCGTCTTCCGCCTGGTAGTAGACGTTGCGGCCGCGCCGGTCGGCCCGCACCAGGCGCAGGGCCTTCAGCAGCCGCAGGTGATGGCTGACCAGCGACGGCGTGGCGCCGATGGATTGCGCGATGTCGCCCACGCTGCGCGGTTCGTCCAGGCACGACACCACCACCCGCAGGCGGGTGGGGTCGCCCAGCAGGCGGAAGATCTCGGCGATCTCCACGGCCTCGTCGTCGCTCAGGTGCATGGGGTCGGTATCCATAAGCATAAATATATCAATACCTGTTCATATTTTCAAGCGTTATGGACTCCGCGCGGCTCGCCCCGGTGCGCGCAAGGGCCTACACTGCCGGCCATGTCCGATGCCCCGTCTTCCCCGAATCGCGCCAGGCGCCAGGGCCCGCGCAAGGCCCGCAAGGTTTCGCCCGCCTACCTGGAGCGGGCGGCGCTGTACTACCTGGAACGCTTCGCCGCCACCGAGGATTCCCTGCGCCAGGTGCTGATGCGCCGGGTGCGGGGCTCGGCCAAGGACCACGGCACGGACCCGGCCGAGGGCGCCCGGTGGGTGGAGGACCTGATCGTCCGCTACCGCCGGGCCGGCCTGGTGGACGACCGGGCCTTCGCCGAGGCCCGGGCCCGGCGCCTGCACGCCCGGGGCCTGGCCGGGCGGGCCATCCGCCTGCGCCTGGCCCAGAAGGGCATCGCGGCGGACATCATCGACGCCGCCCTGGCCGCCCTGGCCGACGAGGTGGGCGGCGACGTGGAACGGCAGGCCGCCCTGGCCCTGGCCAAACGCCGCCGCCTGGGCCCCTTCCGCGCCACCGGCGACCGGGCGGAATTTCGCGACAGGGACCTGGCCGCCCTGGCCCGGGCCGGCTTTTCCTACGACACGGCCCGGCACATCATCGAGGCCGAGTCGCCCGAAGACCTGACGGAATCCCTTGAATGACCAATAGCGACACCACCCGCACCTATTCCTGGGCCGACCCGGCCGCCGTGTACGAGCAGACCCAGGCCATGGACGGCCCCACCTATCTGGCCGCGGTGCGCGACGGCCGCCTGCCCCAGGCGCCCATGTGGGAAACGGCGGGCCTGCGCCTGGCCGATTTCGCCGACGGCACGGCCACCTTCACCGCCGACCTGGAACCCTTCCACGGCAACGCCGTGGGCACCATCCACGCCGGGTTCGTTTCCACCATCCTGGACACCACCCTGGGCTGCGCCCTGCGCACCACCCTGCCGGCGGGCATGGGCTACACCACCCTGGGGCTGACCCTTCACCTGACGCGGGGCCTGCGGCCGGCCGACGGGCCCGTCACCTGCACCGCCACCCTGGCCCACCGGGGCCGCCGCACGGCCACCGCCGAGGGGCGCCTGACGGACCGCGACGGGCGGCTGTGCGCCCATGGCACGGCCACCCTGATGCTGTTCACCAGCTGGGCCGAGCGCGACGGCCGAAGCTGAACGTTGACCCCGGCCGCCCCGCCGCCCAGGATCGTCCCCCGTTTTCCGACCAGACCACAGGATTTCCCCGCGCCATGCCCGTGACCATCTACCACAACCCCCGCTGCTCCAAGTCCCGCACCACGCTGCAGTTGATCCAGGACCAGGGCGTGGAGCCCGCCATCGTCGAATACCTGGAAACGCCGCCCTCGGCCGCCGAGCTGAAGGCCATCCTGGCCAAGCTGGGCAAGGGCCCGCGCGACATCCTGCGGCGCAAGGAAGCGAAGGAGGAAGGCCTCGCCCCGGACCTGGACGGCGACGCCCTGATCGCCGCCATGGTGGCCCATCCCCGGGTCATCGAACGGCCCATCGTGGTCAACGGCGACAAGGCCGCCATGGGCCGCCCGCCGGAAAGCGTGCTGGAGATTCTGTAGCGCGCGGCGACAACGCTTCGAGACGCCCATCTTCGATGGGCTCCTCAGCGTGAGGCCTAACATATTGAAAAACCTCACCCTGAGGAGCCCCGAAGGGGCGTCTCGAAGGGTTGGTGCCGCCTGAACGCCCCTTCACAATCCCCGCAAAAACCGCGGCCGCAGCACCCGCGCCCCGGCCCGGGCGGCGCCGATCTCGGCCAGCAGGCGGTCCCTGTCCTTGGGCAGGTTGCCGGCCAGGGCCAGGGCGTTGGAGGCGTGGTTGGAGCGGAAGATGACCGGGCGCGGCGGGTCCAGCCGCGCCACCAGGTCCTCCAATTCTTCCAGCACCCCGGCGTCGTCCTGCCACCGGAACGGCTCGCCGAAGGCGGCCATGAAGCGGGCCTCCAGGTCCGGGTCCAGGCGCAGTTGCAGGGTCGACAGGTAGGTGGGCGGGGCCCGGTTCACCAGCTCGGCCGTGCCGGCGATGTGTTGCCGCCACAGGGTCGCCCCGCCCAGGCCCAGGATGACCGTGGCCGAAACCTTCAGCCCGGCGTCGCGGGCCCGCTCCAGGGCGCGGATCATCGAGGCCTGGGTGGCGCCCTTGCGGATCTTGCGCAGCATCGCTGGGTCGCCGCTTTCGATGCCCACGTAGACCAGCCGCAGCCCGGCCGCCTTCAGGCGCGCCAGCTCGTCCACCGACTTGCGCAGCAGGTTGGTGGGCGTGGCGTAGCAGGACACCCGCTGCAATTCCGGCAGGCGGTCGCGCAGGCGCCCCAGCAGGGCCAGCAGATGGTCGGTGGGCAGCACCAGGGCGTCGCCGTCGGCCAGGAACACCCGGTGGGCGTCGGGCCAGTCGGCGGCCGCGTCGTCGATCTCGGCGAACAGGGTGTCCAGGGGCCGCGCCCGGAAGGTCTTGGTCTTGTACATGGAACAGAAGGTGCAGCCGTTGAAGCTGCACCCCAGGGTGGCCTGCAGGATCAGGTTGGGCCCTTCCGAAGGGGGCCGGTACAGCGGCATGTCGTAGAACGTCATGGGGCCCAGTCTAGCCTGTTTTCCGGCCCCGGGGGACAGGCCCTGAATGGCCCCGTCGGCGGCCGGTGAACCCTTGATCTGGAAAACCGGATTTGTGCCACCGCTACATTTTGTCTATACTGGCGGCAACAGGGGATTGGTTCCGCGCACCCGTTCAACCCTGGCGCGCGGGGCTGTCAAAAGGGGTGGAAACAGCCGTTTCCGCGTCATACCTATGAACGGGAGGTCCGGTTCCGGGCCACTGGTCGCGTGTTCGCGGCCCCCAAGGCGATTCCCGCCAAGTCGAGCCAGACTTTGCCCAACAGAGCGAGGCTATCCGTGTCCGTTTCCCAAGCACCCGCGTCCGGCGACGTCACCCGTGTGACGGCCGCCGATTACGATGCCGTCCTGTTCGATCTGGACGGCGTGATCACCGATACCGCCCACGTTCACAGCGTGGCCTGGAAGGATCTGTTCGACGACTACCTGAAGGCCCATGCCGACCTTCAGGACATCGTCTTCGAGCCCTTCGACGTCGAAAAGGACTACCGCATCCACGTGGACGGCCGGCCGCGCTATGAAGGCGTGGACACCTTCCTGCGCTCGCGCGGCATCGTCCTGCCCTGGGGCGATCCGTCGGACCCGCCCGAGGCCGAAACCGTGTGCGGCCTGGGCAACAAGAAGAACAACTACTTCCACGAGGTTCTGAAGCACGAGGGGGCCGAGGTGTTCGACAGCACCGTGGCCTTCTGCCGCGCCGTCATCGCCGCCGGCCTGCGCGTGGCCGTGGTGTCGTCGTCCAAGAACTGCAAGATCATCCTGGATTCGTCGAACCTGACCGACCTGTTCGAGGTGCGCATCGACGGCATCGTGGCGGAACGCGACAAGATCGCCGGCAAGCCCAAGCCCGACACCTACCTGGAAGCCGCCAGGCGCCTGGGCGTGACGCCGGAACGCTCGGTGGTGATCGAGGACGCCATTTCCGGCGTGCAGGCGGGCCGGGCCGGCCACTTCGGCCTGGTCGTCGGCGTGGACCGCCACGGCGAGCGCGAGGCCCTGCTGGCCAACGGCGCCCACGTGGTGGTGGAGGACATGGCCGAGCTGTCCACCTGACGGCACGCCGCCACAAGAAGAACAACAGGGGGAGGATATGGACAAGCGCATCGGCGACCTGCCGAACGCCCTGGGCAGCCTGTCGGCCATCGCCGAACGCCTGTCCGGGCGCCGGCCGGCCGTGTTCCTGGACTACGACGGCACCCTGACGCCCATCGTCGACCGGCCCGAGGATGCGATCCTGACCGACGCCATGCGCGCCACCGTGCGCGACCTGGCGGAACGCTGCCTGGTGGCCATCGTCAGCGGCCGCGACCGGCCCGACGTGCAGGCCCTGGTGGGCCTGGACAACCTGTTCTACGCCGGCAGCCACGGGTTCGACATCGCCGGCCCCCACGGGGCCGAGATCCAGCACGAGGTGGGGGCCGAATACTACGGCCTGCTGCAAACCCTGGAGGACGCCCTGCGGGCCGAGATGGCCGGGGTGGAAGGGGCCATCGTCGAGCACAAGAAGGTGTCCTTCGCCGTCCACTACCGCCTGGTGTCGGAAGCCCAACGGGCCGACGTGCGGGCCGCCGTGGACCGGGCCCTGGCGGACCACCCGGACCTGCAGGTCAAGCCCGGCAAGATGGTGTGGGAGGTCCAGCCCCGGCTGGACTGGCACAAGGGCAAGGCGGTGCTGTACCTGCTGGACGCCCTGGACCTGGCCGGCGACGACGTGCTGCCGCTCTATTTCGGCGACGACCACACCGACGAGGACGCCTTCCGCGCCCTGGCCGCCCGCGGCCCGGGCCGCGGCCTGGGCATCTTCGTGGGCCGCGACGACGACCCGGAAGTGGCCGGCCGGGTGACCGCCGCCGACTTCAAGGTGCCCACCCCCGACGACGCGGGCCGGCTGCTCGACCGCCTGGCCCGCTGAATCCCGCCCCGGCCGATCCCCGGCCCAACAACCAGCACCGCCAGCCCCCCCGGGGGCGGTAAAGGCGCGGACCGAACGACAAGGAGACACGTTGTGACCACCGACTGGACCCTCACCTACGACCACTTCGATCCCGAGGAAGAGGGCCTGCGCGAGGCGCTCTGCACCCTGGGCAACGGGCTGATCTGCACCCGGGGCGCGGCCGAATGGGCGGACGCCGACGACGTGCACTACCCCGGCACCTACCTGGCCGGCGGCTACAACCGGCTGACCACGGAAATGGCCGGCCGCCCGGTGGTCAACGAGGACCTGGTCAACTTCCCCAACTGGCTGTGCCTGACCTTCCGCATCGACGACGGCCCCTGGTTCTCGCTGGCCGACGTGACCCTGAAGCACTACCGCCAGGAACTGGACACCCACGACGGCATCCTGACCCGCGACCTGCGGTTCGTCGATGCCCAGGGGCGCGAGACCAGCCTGTTCAGCCGCCGCATGGTCAGCCAGGCCCAGCCCCACCGGGCCGGCATCGCCTGGGACCTGACGGCCCACGGCTGGTCGGGCACCGTGACCATCCGCTCGGCCCTGGACGGCACGGTGGTCAACTGGGGCGTGCCGCGCTACCGCGAGCTGGAAAGCCACCACCTGGATTCCCTGGGCACCGAGGCCCTGAACGAGCAGACCATCTTCCTGATGGTGCGCACCAACCAGTCGGGCCTCGTCATGGCCCAGGCGGCGCGCACGATCATCGCCGGGGCCGGCGAGGTGCGCCCGGGCGGCGTGGAAAAGCGCCCCGGCTACATCGCCCAGGAGCAGGCCTTCGACATCACCGACGGCCAGACCGCGCGGGTGGAAAAGACCGTGGCCATCTTTTCGTCGCGCGACCGGGCCCTGTCGGAACCGGGGGTGGAGGCCCGCACCTGGATCGGCCGCCTGGCCGATTTCGAAGTCGGCCTGCGCAAGCACATCAGCGCCTGGCACCAGCATTGGCGCCACGCCGACCTGCGGGTGGACGCCGACGGCGAGGTGCAGATGATCATCCGCGTGCACATCTTCCACCTGCTGCAGACCATGTCGCGCAACAGCCTGGACCTGGACGTGGGCGTGCCGGCCCGGGGCCTGCACGGCGAGGCCTACCGCGGCCACGTGTTCTGGGACGAGATCTACATCTTCCCGTTCCTCAACAACCGCCTGCCCGAGATCACCCGGGCCGGGCTGCTGTACCGCTTCCGCCGCCTGGGCGAGGCCCGCGAGCTGGCCCTGGCCAGCGGCTACGCCGGCGCCATGTTCCCCTGGCAGAGCGGATCGAACGGCCAGGAGGAGACCCAGACGGTCCACCTGAACCCGGAATCGGGCCGCTGGATCCCCGACCTGAGCCACAACCAGCGCCACGTCAGCGCCGCCATCGCCTACAACGTGTGGCAGTTCGTGCAGGCCACCCTGGACATGGCCTTCCTGACCTCCTACGGCGCCCAGATGCTGTGCGAGATCGCCCGCTTCTGGGCCTCCATCGCCCACCGCAACAACGAAACGGGGCGGTTCGAGATCCACGGCGTCATGGGCCCCGACGAATACCACGAGATGGAGCCCGGCCGCGACGAACACGGCCTGCGCAACAACGCCTACACCAACGTCATGGTCGCCTGGATCATGGAGGTGACGCTGGAGGCCCTGAACGTGCTGGAGCCGGTGCGCCGCAGCGAACTGCGCGAAAGCCTGGAGATCACCGACGCCGAGCTGGAACTGTGGGACCAGATGTCGCGCAAGATGTTCGTGCCCTTCCACGGCAACGGCATCATCAGCCAGTTCCAGGGCTACGAGAACCTGAAGGAGCTGGACTGGGACGCCTACCGCGCCAAGTACGACAACATCCAGCGCATGGACCGCATCCTGGAGGCCGAGGGCGACAACGCCGACGACTACAAGGTGTCCAAGCAGGCCGACGTGCTGATGCTGTTCTACCTGTTCTCGGCCGACCGCCTGACCCGCCTGTTCGCCCGCCTGGGCTATGCCCTGGACGCCGACATCGCCAAGCGCAACATCGACTACTACATGGCCCGCACGTCCCACGGGTCCACCCTGTCCAACGTGGTGCACGCCGCCGTGCTGGCGCCCCACGACCTGGACCGGGCCTGGGCCATGTACATGAAGGCCCTGCAAAGCGACGTGCGCGACATCCAGGGCGGCACCACCCGCGAAGGCATCCACCTGGGCGCCATGGCCGGCACGGCCGACCTGCTGCAACGCGGCTTCATGGGCCAGGAGGACCGCGACGGGGTGCTGCTGTTCAACCCCACCCTGCCCCAAAGCGTGCGCGGCCTGGCCTATTGCCTGCACTACCGGGGCCGGCTGCTGGACGTGACCGTGGACCAGGGCACCCTGATCCTCAGCCTGGGCGAGGGCAGCCCGGCCGCCCTGCGCGTGGGCGTGGGCGATGCGGTGCGCGAACTGCTGCCGGGGCAGGAAACCCGCTTTGCCCTTTAGGGGGCGGTCATCGCTTGAAACGGCGGAGCCGGCGGCGCAGACTCCGGGCCCATGAGCCCGGCCCAGACCCGTCAAGATTCCAGCGCCCCGGCCGAATCCGGCGCCATGGGGCGCGCCGTGGCCCTGCACCGGGCCGGGCGCCTGGACGCCGCCATGGCGCTGTACCGCCAGGTGCTGGGCCGCCATCCCGACCATCCCCAGGCCCTGGGCAACCTGGGCGTGGCGCTGCGCCAGACGGGGCGCTTCACCGCCGCCCTGGCCTGCCAGCGCCGGGTCACGGCGCTCCGCCCCGACGACGCCGGGGCCTGGTCCAACCTGGGCAACGTGTACCGCGACCTGGGCCGCCTGGACGAGGCCCGGGCCAGCCTGGACCGGGCCCTCGCCCTGGCCCCCGACAAGGCCGACATCCAGTGGGACCGGGCCCTGCTGACCCTGCTGTCCGGCGACCTGAAGGCCGGCTTCGCGGCCTATGAATGGCGCTGGACCCGGCCCGACAGCGCCCGCCGGCCCTTCGCCGCCGCGGCCTGGGACGGATCGGACCCCACGGGCCGCACCGTGCTGGTGTCCCACGAACAGGGCCTGGGCGACATGATCCAGTTCCTGCGCTTCGTGCCCCTGCTGAAGGCCCGGGGGGCGCGCGTCCTGCTGGAATGCCCGCCCCCGCTGATGCGCCTGTTCGCCGGCGCCGACGGCATCGACCTGCGGGTGCCCAGCGGCCACGAACCGGCCGACGCCGACCTGGAAGTGCCCATGATGAGCCTGCCCTGGCGCCTGGGCCTGGGCCCCGGCGACCTGCCCCCCGCCCCCTACCTGCGGGTGCCCGAACCGGGCCCCCACCAGGCCCACGGGGCGCCGCACCTGCCGCCGGTGGCGCCGGGCGGGTGCCGGGTCGGCCTGGTGTGGGCCGGCAAGCCCAGCCACCGCAACGACCGCAACCGGTCGTGCCCCCTGGCCACCCTGGCGCCCCTGGCCGCCGTGCCCGGGGTGCACCTGGTCAGCCTGCAGAAGGGCCCGGCGGCGGCCGACCTGCCGGCCCTGGGCCTGGACGCCCTGGTCCCCGACCTGGCCCCGGGGCTGGAGGACATGGCCGACACGGCCCGCCTGCTGGCGGCCCTGGACCTGGTGGTGACGGTGGATACCTCCGTGGCCCACCTGGCCGGGGCCCTGGGCCTGCCGGCCTGGGTGATGCTGCCCTACGCCCCCGACTGGCGCTGGCAGCTGGGCCGCGACGACAGCCCCTGGTACCCGTCGCTGCGCCTGTTCCGCCAGGACCGCCCCGGCGACTGGGCCGGGGTGGTGGACCGGGTGGCGGCGGCCCTCAGCGCCCTGTCACAGGCCCCGGCACAAGCCCCGGCGGCGGACGCCAGAAGCAGGCCGCCGGTGGACGCCGCCAGCTGACCGCCGGGGCGCCCACGGCCAGCCCCGCCAATCCCGCTTCCGTCCACAGGGTCGCCACGCCGTCCAGGTCCAGGTCCTCGCCCAGGGAGAGCAGGTGCGACCGGCAGGCGGCGCAGTCGCTGCTGCCGAACCCGGGGGCCGGCTGGGTGGCTCCGGCGCGGGACAGCAGGGCCTCGGCCACGGCGCATTCCGTGCCCCCGGGCAGGGCCAGCACCAGGGCCACGCCGCCGGCGTTGGTCAGCCGGTCCACGTGCCAGCGCGGTGTCTTGGCGGCCTTCAGGTGGCGTCGCACCCGGGCCCGGATGCCGCCGGGGCCCCGGGCGCTGCCGGCGTAGACGTACCAGCCGGGCTCCAGGTCCCAGGCCGCGCCCCGGGGCCGGACCAGGCGCATGGGGGCGTACAGCGCGATGGCCAGGGCATAGGCCCCCGGCCCGGCGGGCAGGGTTTCGGCGTCGTCCACGGAAAGGGGGGCGGAAGTCATGGCGCCAGCTTGCCCGGTGACGTCCGGACGGGCAACATGGGGGTTCCAGATTCCGCCGCCCGCGGCGGCACACGAGCAAGGGCCAGTGACGGACCGCCATGGGGGAACGCCGATACCGCGACGGGGACGTGATCTACCGCGCCGGGGACCGGGCGGACGCGGCGTTCATCATCGTCGGCGGCCAGGTGCAGATCACCCCGGCCGGCGAGGCCAGCCCGTCGGAACTGACCGTCCTGGGGCCCGGCGACATGTTCGGCGAACCGGCCGACGGCGGCCTGCGGCGCACCGAATCGGCCCAGGCCGTGGGCCCCGCCACCCTGCAGGACCTGCCCCTGGCCGGCGCCCCGGAAGTCGCTGGCGGGGGCGGCCGTGGCGCCGGGGGCGGCGGGCCGATCATCGAGGGCCGGACGTCGGCCAATCCCCTG
>JAGREA010000426.1 GCA_020446745.1 Rhodobacterales bacterium
CGTGGGGCTGAGGGCCGCAGCCGGACACCCTCCATCCTCTGATGCCCCCCAATGCGTCGTTCCCGTATTCTCCTGGCGCCGTTTCCCCATTCTCCTATCGTCGTTCCCGCGAAGGCGGGAACCCATTCCGCCATCGTCGAGCCCCGGGGCAACATCAGCGGAATGGATGCCCGCCTTCGCGGGCATGACGGCTGTTGGGAAGCGTGAGAGGGATGCTTCCATCCCCATTTCCGTCACCCCCGGGCTTGTCCCGGGGGTCCACGTTTTTTTCCTCCGCGTGCCTCCGCGTCCTCCGCGTTGAAAAACAGGAAAGTCGTGGGTACCCGGGACAAGCCCGGGCACGACGGAAGAATTTGTGGCGGGAGGTAATGGGCGCCCGTCAGGCCGCGCCGTCGCCGTCGTCCAGGTCGGCCAGGGCTTCGGCGGCCATGGCTTCCACGTCGTCGGTATCCAGGTCGCCGTCCATGAGCGAGCGGCCGCTGATGGACAGGCGGGCCAGCAGGTCGTCCAGCTGGTCCAGGTCCTTGTAGTGCAGGATCAGCCGCCCCCCCGCCCCCGCCTGGCGCAGTTCCGCCCGCAGGCCCAGCATGACGGCCAGGTCCTCTTCCAGGGCGGCGATGTTGGGGTCCGGCGCCGGGCGGGACGGCCGCCGGGCCGTGTCGGCCGCCTTGCGCACCAGCTGTTCCGTCTGGCGCACGTTCAGGCCCTTCTTCACCACCTGCTGGGCCAGGGCGGCCGGGTCCTTGGCCGTCAGCAGGGCCCGGGCATGGCCGGCCGAAAGGTCGCCCTTGCCCACCAGGGCCTTCACCGGGGCGGGCAGGTTGAGCAGCCGCAGGGTGTTGGCCACGTGGCTGCGGCTCTTGCCCACGGCCTGGCCCAGGGCCTCCTGGGTGTGGGCGAATTCGTCCATCAGGCGCTGGTAGCCCTCGGCCTCTTCCAGGGGCGACAGGTCCTGGCGCTGCAGGTTTTCCACCAGGGCGATTTCCAGGGCTTCCTGGTCGCTGAGCTGGCGCACCAGGATGGGCACCTCGTGCAGCCGGGCCTTCTGGGCCGCCTGCCAGCGGCGCTCGCCGGCGATGATCTCGAAATGGCCGGGGCTCTTGGGGTCGGGCCGCACCAGGATGGGCTGCAGGATGCCCTTGTCGGCGATGGAGGCCGCCAGGTCGTCGATCTGCGCCGGGTCCATGGTCTTGCGGGGCTGGTAGGTGCCGGGGCGCAGGAAGGCGATGGGCACCTGGCGCGGGCCCGGCTCCCCCCCGCCGGTGGCGGGGGCCGGGGCGTCGTCGCGCTCCTCGCCCAGCAGCGACGACAGGCCGCGGCCCAAAGAAAGCTTCTTTTCCGCCATGGTGCCCCCCTTCCCCGCGCCGGTCAGGCCGTCAGGCGGCGTTCGCGGCGCAGCACCTCGCCGGCCAGGTTCAGATAGGCCTGGGCGCCCTTGCAGCGGAAGTCGTAGACCAGCACCGGGCGCCCGTGGGACGGGGCCTCGGACACCTTGACGTTGCGGGGAATCACCGTTTCGTAAACCTTTTCGCCGAAATGGGCCCGCACGTCGTTGGCCACCATGTCCGACAGGTTGTTGCGGCCGTCGAACATGGTCAGCACGATGCCCTGGATGTCCAGCACCGGGTTGAAGGTGCGCTTCACCCGGTCCACCGTCTTCACCAGGTGGCTGATGCCTTCCAGGGCGAAGAACTCGCACTGCAGGGGCACCAGCACGGCCTGGGCCGCCACCAGGGCGTTCAGGGTGAGCAGGCCCAGGGACGGCGGACTGTCGATCAGCACGTAGTCGAAGTCCCGCTCCAGGTCGCGCAGGGCCTCGCGCAGGCGGAATTCCCGGCGCGGCACGTCCACCAGCTCGATCTCCGCCCCCGCCAGGTCGGGGCCCGACGGCGAGATGCTGAGCCCCGGAATCTCGGTTTCCAGGATGGTCTCGTCCAGGGAGGCGTGGTCGATGAGCGTGTGATAGGTGTTGCGGTCCCGCTGGTTGCGGTCGATGCCCAGGCCGGTGGAGGCGTTGCCCTGGGGGTCCAGGTCGATGATCAGCACCCGCTTGTGGATGGCCGCCATGGCCGTGCCCAGGTTGATGGTGGTGGTCGTCTTGCCCACCCCGCCCTTCTGGTTGGCGACGGCGATGACGCGGGGCAGCCGCGGCGCGGCGCCGGGGGTGGCCGGGTCGGCGGGCTGGGCGAGGTCAGTCATGGGCGGGCGCGAAGTCCTCGATCTCCAGGATGGCGGCGTCGGCGTCGGACAGGCTGGCGTGCCGGCGGTGGCGCATTGTCCAGGTTTTCCCGCAGGCGGTCAATTCCTCGTCGGCCCGCGCGCCCTTCGGAAACAGGCATTTTCCCCCCGGCGCCAGCAGCGGCCGGGCCAGGGCCAGCAGGCGGTCCAGGGGCGCCAGGGCACGGGCCGTCACCACGTCGGCCGGCGGCAGGTCCGCCGCCTCGATGCGGACGTTGTGAAGGATGGCGCGGCCGCCCAGCAGGCGGTTGGCCTCGGCCAGGAAAACGCCCTTGCGCAGGTCGCTTTCCACCAGGTGCACGGGCCCGTCGTGGAGCGCCGCCAGCACCAGGCCGGGAAAGCCGGCGCCGCTGCCCAGGTCCACCACCACGGCACCCGGGGGGATCAGGGGCCGAAGCTGGGCCGAATCCAGGACATGCCGCGACCAAGCCCGGGCCAGGGTGGCGGGCCCCACCAGGTTGATGCGGGCCTGCCACTTTTCCAGCAGGTCCAGATAGGCCCCCAGGCGGTCCAGGTCCGCCCCGGTCAGGCCCAGGCGGCGGGTCAGCAGATCCCGGGTCTTGGCGTCCGGTGGTCCCATGGGGTCCTCAATGTTTCACGTGAAACAGCGCCGGGAGACTCACGCGCGCTGCCGGTCCGCGTCCACTCCCCTGCCGCCCCTCTCCCCCGGGCGGGCGGACTGGCGGCGCTTCTTGATGTGGGCCAGCAGCAGGGTCAGGGCCGCCGGGGTGACGCCGGAAATGCGCGCCGCCGCCCCCAGGGTGGCCGGGCGGCCCTGGCGCAACTTGTCGCGCACCTCGTTGGACAGGCCGGGCACGGTGTCCAGGTCCAGGTCGTCGGGCAGGGCCAGGGCCTCGTCGCGGCGGAAGGCCCGCACGTCGGCGGCCTGGCGATCCAGGTAGCCGGCGTAGCGGCCCTCGATGTCCAGCTGCTCGGCCACGCCCGGGGCCAGGCCGGCCAGCTCGGGCCAGATCGCCGACAGGCGGGCCAGGTCCACGTCCGGGTAGCCCAGCAGGTCCCGGGCTGTGCGTCGCTGGCCGTCCTGGTTGATGTTCAGGCCGGCGGCGCGCAGCGCGTTGGGGGTGGCGGCCAGGGTGTCGATCAGGCGCCGGCCGGCCTCCAGGTCCGCCATCTTGCCGTCGAAGGCCCGGGCCCGGTCCGCCCCCACCAGGCCCAGGGCCCGGCCCTTGGGGGTCAGGCGCTGGTCGGCGTTGTCGGCCCGCAGCATCAGTCGGTATTCGGCCCGGCTGGTGAACATGCGGTAGGGCTCCCGGGTGCCCAGGGTCACCAGGTCGTCCACCATCACGCCCATGTAGGCGTCGGCCCGGTCCAGCAGGAAGGGCGCCGACCCGGCCACGGCCAGGGCCGCGTTGGCGCCGGCCAGCAGGCCCTGGGCCGCCGCCTCCTCGTAGCCCGTGGTGCCGTTGATCTGCCCGGCCAGGTACAGGCCCGGCACCCGGCGGGTTTCCAGGGTGGGGTGCAGCTCGCGGGGGTCCACGAAATCGTACTCGATGGCGTAGCCCGGGCGCAGGATGCGCACCGCCTCCAGCCCCGGGATGGTGCGGATGAAGGCCTCCTGCACCGCCACGGGCAGGGATGTGGAAATGCCGTTGGGGTAGACCGTGGGGTCGTCCAGGCCCTCGGGCTCCAGGAATACCTGGTGGCGGTCGCGCTCGGCGAAGCGCACCACCTTGTCCTCCACCGACGGGCAGTAGCGCGGCCCGGTGCCGTCGATCTGGCCCGAATAGACCGGCGCCCGGTCCAGGTTGGCGGCGATGATGCGGTGGGTTTCCGCGTTGGTGTGGGTGATGTGGCAGGGCACCTGGGGCGTGGTGATGCGGTCCGTCAGGAACGAGAACGGCGTCGGCGGATCTTCCCCCGCCTGCACTTCCAGGTCGTCCCAGCGGATGGTGCGGCCGTCCAGGCGGGCCGGGGTGCCGGTCTTCAGGCGGTCCAGGCGGAAGCCCCGGCGGCGGATGGCATAGGCCAGGCCCACGGCCGGGGCGTCCCCCACCCGCCCGGCCGGCAGGCGCGTTTCCCCCACGTGGATGACGCCGCGCAGGAAGGTGCCCGTGGTCAGCACCACGGCCCCGGCGGCCAGCACCGTACCGCCGCCGGTGACCACGCCCGAGACCCGGCCGTCGGCGCCGAAGGTCAGGTCCTCCACGGCGCCCTCGATGACCGTCAGCCCGTCCACGGCGGCGATCAGGTCCTGCATGGCCCGGCGATACAGCGCCCGGTCCGCCTGGGCCCGGGGGCCGCGCACGGCGGGGCCCTTCTTGCGGTTGAGCAGGCGGAACTGGATGCCGGCCCGGTCCGCCGCCCGGGCCATCAGGCCGTCCAGGGCATCCACCTCGCGCACCAGCTGGCCCTTGGCCAGGCCGCCGATGGCCGGGTTGCAGGACATCTCGCCAATGCGGTCCTTGCGGTGGGTGACCAGGGCCGTGCGGGCGCCCAGGCGCGCCGCCGCCGCCGCGGCCTCGCAGCCGGCGTGGCCGCCGCCGATGACGACGACGTCGTAGCCTGTGGGTTGGGTTACCATGGGCGCAAGGTAGGGAGCGGCCCCCGCCCTGTCAATTTCCCCGGCCGGTATTCCGATGTTTCACGTGAAACACGGCCCTACTTGCCGATACAGAAGTCCCGGAAGATCACATCCAGCAGATCTTCCACATCCACCCGGCCGGCGATGCGGCCCAGGGCCCGGGCGGCCAGGCGCAGGTCCTCGGCCAGCAGTTCCGGGTCGCCGTCCCCATCGCAGCGGTCCAGGGCGGCCAGGGTTTCGGTCAGGGCCTCCCGGTGGCGGGCCCGGGTGATCAGAGCCGCCGCCCCGGCATCGGCCGCGCCACCCACCCGCTCCGCCAGCGCGGTCAGCAAATGGTCCAGCCCGGCCCCGGTCTTCACCGACAGGGCCAGGGCGCCGGCCGGCGGGGCCCAGCCGGGGGGCGCCAGGTCCACCTTGTTGACCAGCACCAGGGTCTCCCCTTCTCCGGGGTCCAGGGACACATCCAGCGGCCCAGTGGCGTCCAGGACCAGCAGGCGCAGGTCCGCCTCGGCGGCCCGGGCCCGGGCCCGGCGCACGCCTTCGGCCTCCACGGCATCGACCGTGTCCCGCAGGCCCGCCGTGTCGGCGACGATGACCGGCGCCCCGCCCAGGTCCAGGTGGACCTCGATGACATCCCGCGTGGTCCCCGCCGTTTCGGAAACAATGGCCACGTCGCGCCGGGCCAGGGCGTTCAGCAGGCTGGACTTGCCGGCGTTGGGCGGGCCGACGATGGCGATGCGCACCCCGTCGCGCAGGCGTTCGCCCCGGTGGCCGTCGTCCAGGTGGGCGCTGATGGCCGTGCGCAGGTCCGCCAGCACGGGGCGCACCTGACCGTCCAGGTCCACGGTGATGTCCTCGTCGGAAAAGTCGATGGTGGCTTCCAGGTAGGCCAGGGCGTGGACCAGCCGCCCCCGCCAGCCCTCGCACAGGGCCCCCAGGGCGCCGCGCATCTGGCGCAGGGCCTGGCGGCGCTGGGCCTCGGTCTCGGCGGCGATCAGGTCGGCCAGGCCCTCCACTTCCGTCAGGTCCAGGCGGCCGTTGTCGAAGGCCCGGCGGGTGAATTCGCCGGGTTCGGCCAGGCGCAGGCCCGGCCGGGCCGCCAGGGCCGCCAGCACCCCGGCCACCACGGCGCGGCCGCCGTGCAGGTGCAGCTCGGCCACGTCC
>JAGREA010000427.1 GCA_020446745.1 Rhodobacterales bacterium
CCATCAGGGTGGCCACGCCGGTGTCGCGCAGCAGGGCCAGCGTTTCCTCGCGGATCTGGGCGCGGCGGGTCACGTCCAGGCCCGAGAAGGGCTCGTCCAGCAGCAGCACCCCCGGCTGCGGCGCCAGCGCCCGCAGCAGGGCGGCGCGCTGCTGCTGCCCGCCGGAGAGCGTGTGCGGGTACTTGCCCGCCAGGCCGCCCAGGCCGATGCGGGTAATGGCCCCGTCCACCCAGGCCTGGCGGCCGTCGCCGCGCCCGGCCAGGCCGAAGGCCACGTTCTCGCGCAGGGTCAGGTGCGGGAACAGGGCGTAGTCCTGGAACATGAGGCCGACGTTGCGCCGCTCGGGCGGGATCGAGAACCGGGTCTCGCCGTCGGCGACCACGGCGCCGCCGATCAGGATGCGGCCCCGGCGCAGGGGCTCCAGCCCGGCGGCCAGGCGCAGCAGGGTGGTCTTGCCGCAGCCCGACGGCCCCAGCAGGCAGGTCAGCGCCCCGGCCGGAACGTCGATGGTGACGTCGTCCACCACCACCTTGGGGCCGAAGGCATGGCTGACCCGCTCGAAACCCAGACCGTCGCCCTTGCCGCGCATCAGGACTTCTCCTCGGCCTCCGGGCGCAGGCCGCGCAGGGACCGGCTGAGGAACACCACCGGCAGCACGCCGACGGCGACGATGGCCAGGGCGCCCAGGGCGCATTCCTCCAACAGTTCGTCCGAGGCGTACTGGTGCACGAAGGTGGCCAGGGTCTCGAAGTTGAACGGTCGCAGGATCACCGTCATGGGCAGTTCCTTCATGCAGTCCACGAACACCAGGATGCCGCCGGTGACCAGGCTGCCGCGCAGCATGGGCATGTGCACCCGGCGCAGCACGCCGAACGGCGTCGCGCCCAGGGTCCGCGCCGCCCCGTCCATGGCCGGGGTCACCCGGGCCAGGCCCGACTCGCCGGCACCATAGGAGAGGGCCAGGAAGCGCACAAGGTATCCGTAGCCCACGGCGAACACCGTGCCGCTGAGCAGCAGCCCGGTGGGCATGCCGAAGGTGGTGCGCATGAAGGCATCGACCGAGTTGTCGAGGGCCGCCATGGGCACGATCACCCCCACCGCCAGGACGGCGCCGGGCACGGCGTAGCCGAGCGACGCCACGCGCACGCCGATCCGGGTCGCCGTGCCGCCGCCGCCGAGGCGCGCGCCGTAGGCCAGGAACAGCCCCACGGCCACGGCCACCACGGCGCTGCCGCCGGACAGGGCCAGGCTGTGCCAGGCGTGCTGCAGGAAGTCGCTTTCCAGCGTCACCTCGTAGTGCTGCAGGGCGTAGCGGCCCAGGACCGTGGCCGGGAAGACGAAGCCGAGGGCGATGGGCAGGGCGCAGAACACCGTGGCCAGGGGCCCGGTCACCGGGCCGAGGGGCTGGGTCGGCAGGGACTTGACCCGGGTGGTGGTCTGGTGGAACCGCTGGTCGCGGCGGCTGCGCCGCTCGATGACGATCAGGGCGACCACGAACAGCAGCAGCACCATGGCGAGCTGCGCCGCGCCGGCGGTGCTGTTCATGTTCATCCACACGTCGTAGATGCCGGCGGTGAAGGTGTTGACGGCGAAGAAGTCCACGGTGCCGAAGTCGTTCAGCACCTCCATCAGGACCAGGCTGACCCCGACGGCGATGGCCGGCCGGGCCAGGGGCAGGGCGACGCGGAAAAAGCTGGCCCAGGGGCCCTTGCCGAGGGTGCGGCTGACCTCCAGCACGCAGGCCGGCTGGCTCAGGAAGGCGGCGCGGGCCAGCAGATAGACGTAGGGGTACAGCACCAGGGTCATCATGGCGATGGCGCCGCCGACGGAGCGGATTTCCGGGAACCAGTAGTCCTGGCGGTTGCTCCAGCCGAAGATGTCGCGCAGGGCCGTCTGCAGGGGGCCGGCGTATTCCAGGAAATCGGTGAAGACGTAGGCGTTGACGTAGGCCGGCACGGCCAGGGGCAGCAGCAGGGCCCATTCGAACAGGCGCCGGCCCGGGAAGCGGTACATGGTCACCAGCCAGGCCGTGGCCACGCCGCCGAAACCGGTGCCCAGGCCCACCCCCACCATCAGGGTCAGGCTGGTGGCCACGTACCCGGGCAGGACCGTGGTCGCCAGGTGGTGCCAGATCCCGTCGCTGGGCGCCAGGGCCAGCACGGCGATGGCCACCACCGGCGCCGCCACCAGGGTCGCCACCAGCAGGGTGCCGGCGGTCCAGCCGTCAAC
>JAGREA010000428.1 GCA_020446745.1 Rhodobacterales bacterium
GGCGGGCCTGGGCGTGGGCCTGCTGTCGGGCGACCGCGACACGGTGGTGGCCCGGGTGGCGGCGGACCTGGGCATAGACGACGCCCGGGGCGGCCTGACCCCGGCCGGCAAGTGCGACCGCCTGGCCGACCTGGCCGCCCGGGGGCGCAAGGTGGTGATGGTGGGCGACGGCCTGAACGACGCCCCGGCCCTGGCCGCCGCCCACGTGTCCCTGTCGCCCTCCACGGCCGTGGACGTCAGCCAGACCGCCGCCGACATGGTGTTCCAGGGCGACCGCCTGCAGCCGGTGCTGGAGGCCCTGGGCGTGGCCCGGCGGTCGGAAAGCCTGGTCAGGCAGAACTTCGCTCTTGCCTTTCTGTACAACGCCATCACCATACCCCTGGCCGTGTCGGGCCTGGTCACGCCGCTGGTGGCGGCGGCGGCCATGTCGTGTTCGTCCATCATCGTCATCCTGAACGCCCTGCGCCTGAACCGGGGACGCGCCCTGTGAACACCCTGCTGCTGCTCATTCCCGCCGCCCTGTTCCTGGGCCTGGTCGGCCTGGGGGCCTTCCTGTGGGCCATGAAGAGCGGCCAGTTCGACGACCTGGACGGCGCCGCCAACCGCATCCTGTTCGACGACGACGACATGCTGCCGCCCCAGGACAAGAACAACAAAGAGGCCCCGTCCGACTCCGGCGACAAGCGGGCCTGACCCCGTGGTCCGCCGCGACCGCCTGCGCGAGATCGGCCACCTGGCCCTGCCCATCGTCGGCGCCATGGTGTCGCAGAACCTGCTGAACCTGATCGACGCCGCCATGGTCGGCGTGCTGGGGCCCACGGCCCTGGCCGCCGTGGGCCTGTCCAGTTACGCCACCTTCCTGGTGGTGGCCGTGGTCACCGGCCTGTCGCCGGCCGTGCAGGCCGTGGCGGCGCGGCGCCGGGGCGAGGGGCGCGCCGACGAAACGGCGGTGCCGCTGAACGGCGGGCTGATCCTGGCCCTGGTGATCGGCCTGCCCCTGGCCGTGGTTTTGTCGGCCGCCGCGCCGGCCATCATGGACATCCTGTCCGACGACCCGGCCCTGGTGGACCAGGCCGTGCCCTATTACGGTGCCCGCCTGGTGGGCGTGGTGGCCGTGGGCATGAACTTCGCCTTCCGGGGCTACTGGAACGGGGTCAACCGGTCGGGGGTGTACCTGCGGGTGCTGCTCACCATCCACGCCTGCAACGTGGTGCTGAACTACCTGCTGATCTTCGGCAAGTTCGGGTTCCCGGAACTGGGCGTGGCCGGGGCCGGATGGGGGACCACCATCGCCCTTTACATCGGCACCGCCGTCTACTGGATTCACGGCTGGCGCCGGGCCCGGCCGGCCGGGTTCCTGGCCCGCCCGCCGCGCCGCGACCAGATGGCCACCCTGGTGCGCCTGGCCCTGCCGTCCATGGTCCAGCAGCTGCTGTTCGCCGGCGGGCTGACGGCCATGCTGGTGCTCATGGGCCGCACGGGCACGGCCAACCTGGCGGCGGCCACGGTGGTGCTGAACCTGCTGCTGGTGGCCATCCTGCCGGGCCTGGCCCTGGGCATGGCGGCCACCAGCCTGGTGGGCCACGCCCTGGGCCGGGGCGAACCGGCCGACGCCCGCAACTGGGGGTGGGAGGTCACCCGCGTGGCCGCCGCCGCCCTGGCGGCCATCGGCCTGGTGGCCGTGGCGGTGCCCGACGTTCTGCTGGCCGGCTTCCTGCACGACCCGGCGGTGGTGGCCGTGGCCCGGCCGGTGCTGCGCCTGGCCGGCCTGCTGGTGGCGCCCGACGCCGTGGGCCTGGTGCTCATGCACGCCCTGCTGGGGGCCGGGGCGGCGCGCTCGGTGATGGTGGTCTCCACCCTGACGCTGTGGGGCGTCAGCCTGCCCCTGGTGTGGGTCACCGGCCACGTGATGGGCTGGGGCCTGCCGGCCATGTGGCTGGGCTTCGCCGCCGGCCGGGTGGTCCAGGCCGGGGTGTTCGCCGCCCTGTGGGCCAAGGGGGATTGGGCGGCGGCGAGGGTCTGATCCGCCCGGTGCAGAATGGCTCTCGCCAAAAGCCGCGTTTTGCCCCAATGATGCGTTTGAAACGCCGTTCGGCGCAGGGACGCAGTGCCGGTGATGAACCCATGAGCTTTCAGATTTCCGACCTGACCGGTTTCGGCTGGAACAGCTTTTTCACCTCCCAACTGGACGGCGACGACTTCGACCGGTCCGTGCCGGTGCGGGTCACGGCCGTGCACCGGGGCGCCCTGCACGTCATGGGGCCGGGCGTGGAAACCACCATCCCCCCGTTCCGCGACGATCCCGACGACGAGGCCTCCGCCGCCACCGTGGGCGACTGGCTGCTGGTGGATGGCGAAACCCACCGCCCGCTGCGCCTGCTGGAACGCAACAGCCTGTTCAAGCGCCGCGCCGCGGGCACGGGCCGCGCGGTGCAGCTGATCGCCGCCAACGTGGACACCCTGTTCATCGTCACGTCCTGCAACCAGGACTTCAACATCGCGCGGCTGGAACGCTACCTGGCCCTGGCCCACGAGGCCCGGGTGACACCGGTGATCGTGCTGACCAAGATCGACCTGTGCGACGACCCGTCGGACTACGTGCACCAGGCCTACGACATCAAGTCGGTGCAGATGGTCGAGGCCCTGAACGCCCTTGATCCGTTCGAGGTGAAACGCCTGGTGCCCTGGTGCGACCGGGGCCAGACGGTGGCCCTGCTGGGCTCGTCGGGGGTGGGCAAGTCCACCCTGATCAACACCCTGACGGGCGGTGCCGCCATCGCCACCCAGGGCATCCGGGAAGACGACGCCAAGGGCCGCCACACCACCACGGGCCGGGCCCTGCACCCCATGCCCTCGGGCGGCTGGCTGATCGACACCCCGGGCATGCGCGAGCTTCAGCTCACCGACGCCCAGGCGGGCCTGGACGAGGTGTTTTCCGACATCGTGGATCTGGCCCGGTCGTGCCGCTTTTCCGACTGCCGGCATGAACGGGAACCGGGCTGCGCCGTGACGGCGGCGGTGCGGGCCGGCCGGCTGGAGGCCGACCGCCTGGACCGCTGGCGCAAGCTGGTGGTGGAAGACGCCCTGAATTCGGAATCCCTGGCCGAGCGGCGCCACCGCGACCGGGCCTTCGGCAAGATGGTGAAGAACGCCCTGCGCGACAAGAAGCACTTCGGCGAGGGCTGATCCCGCGACCCAATAAACGAACGGCGGCCCGCAGGAGCCGCCGTTTGCGTCGTGGGAACGGGTGGTTGGTTACGCCCGCGCCCGCCGCCGCGCGAAGCCCAGGCCCGCCAGGAATGGGTGGCGATAGACCCGTTCATGCCAGGTCGACGGGGGCCAGGCGTCGGCGGATCTTACAGAACGACAAGGCGGATGACGGGGGATGGAACCTCGAGCCCAGGCGATTCAAGACGTTTCATGATTTGGTGCGAATTTTGCATGTATTTCAACCAGTTCCAAGCTGGCATTTTCCCGTTTTCGTCTGGAGGGTGAGTCATGAAACGTGCGGGTTTATTTGTTGGCGTCTTGTTCGCGACTTGGTTCACCATGGGGGCCGCCTTCGCCATTCCCACGATTTCCCTGGTGCCGTCGTCGGGCACCGTTTCGCCCTCTGGCAGCTTCTTCATCGACATCAACATTTCCGGTCTTCAATCAAGCGGCACGGATGCGGTCGTCGGGGCCTTCGACCTGGACCTGCTCTACGATCCATCCCTGTTCTCCCCCGTGATCGCGCCGCCAACGGGGTTCGGTCTGCTGCTTGGCGATATCTCCCTCAGCGAGGCGAGCGGCGGCATCGATGCGTCCCTGCCCGGAACGGTGAGCCTGTTTGAAGTCAGCCTGCTGACGCCGGCCGAACTGGATGCCCTTCAGGATGACAGCTTCACGCTGGCGACGATCGGCTTCATGGCGATCAGCGCGGGTGGAACATCGGGGGTCTTTTCCACGTCCGACGTCATTGTTTCCGATGACCTGGGCGATCCCCTGTCTCTCGCAAGTCCCACCGCCACAGCCACGGTCCGCATCGTTGCGGTACCGGAACCCGGGATGTTCCTGATGCTGCTGGTGGGGGCTTTCGGCCTGCTTGTCGTGACCCAACGGCGATTCCGGCGCGACCCTAGCCTCGCCTGAACTGCTTGCCCAGTTGCAGCCCCTGGCGCTGGTAGTTCGATCCGATGCCCTCGCCGTACACCTTCTCGGGCCGCGCGGTCAGGCGTTCGTAGACCATGCGGCCGACCACCTGGCCGTGCTCGATGACGAAGGGTACCTCGTGGCTGCGCACCTCCAGCACCGCGCGGCTGCCGGCGCCGCCGGAACCGGCGTGGCCGAAGCCGGGGTCGAAGAACCCGGCGTAGTGGACCCGGAATTCCCCGATCAGGGTGTCGTAGGGCACCATCTCGGCGGCGTGGTCCGGCGGCACGGTCACGGCCTCGCGCGACGCCAGGATGTAGAACTCGTCGGGCTCCAGGATCAACTGCGGGCCCCGGTCGGCCATGATCGGCTCCCAGAAGTCCAGGGGGTCGTAGTGGCCGATGCGGTCCAGGTCGATCAGGTCCGTGTGGGCCCGGGCCTTGTAGCCCACCAGGGCGCCGTCGCCCTTCAGGTCCACGGTGAACAGCACGCCCCGGTCGGAAATGGGCGCGGCCGCCGTTTCGCCGTCCACCAGGGCCGTGTCGGCGTGCAGGCGTTCCAGCTCGGCGCGGGAAAAGGTGGGGTTGCCGCGGCGCAGGCGAAGCTGGTTCAGGCGCGTGCCGGCCCGCACCAGCACGCTGAAGGTGCGCGGCGAGATCTCGGCGTACAGCGGCCCCGCGTAGCCGTCGGGCACCTGGTCGAAGGTGGTGCCGCCGTCGATGATCAGGCGGGTGAAGATGTCCAGCCGCCCGGTGGAACTTTTCGGGTTGGCCGCCCCCGAGGTGCCCTTGCGCAACGCCAGGGATTCCACCAGCGGCACGATGTAGACGCAGCCCTTTTCCAGCACCGCGCCGCCGGTCAGGTCGATGCGGTGCATGGACAGGCGCTTCAGCTGCTCGTCCACCCGCCGCCCCGGGCCGGGCAGGAAGCTGGCCCGCACCCGGTAGGCCAGGGGGCCCAGGCGCAGGTCCAGGCTGGCCGGCTGGATCTGCCCGTCCTCCGGCGGCGTGGCGGCGCGGATCTCGCCCGCCTCGACCAGCGCGCGGATGGCCTGGCTGGGCAGCACGCCCGTGGAACGGGGAGAAGCGGGGGAATCGGCCATGGAACCAGCGCCAAGGGGAGGGAACGCCCTGGACGCTATCAAGAAAGCCCTGTGTTTTCAATGCGTTGATATCACAGTTCACGGCACTTTCTCCACCGCTTCATCCACAGGGCCGGGCCGCCGGCGGGCGCGCCGGACGGGCCCGGCCGCCCTTTTCCCCGCTATCCACAGACCGGGGCCGGCGGTTGTCCACAGGGGCCCGGCGTCCGCGGGCGGTTGACCGGGCCATCGGGTGGTTGACCGGGCCGGTGGGGGCGGGGACCATGGGGCATGGACGCTTCCGATTTCCTGCACCGCCTGTTCGCCCGCATCGACGACCGCACCGACGCCATCGTGGACCTGACCCGCGACCTGGTGCGCATCCCCACGGTCAACCCGCCCGGCGAGGCCTATGGCGACTGCGCCCGCCTGCTGGGCGATCGCCTGGCCCGGCGCGGCTTCGCCGTGGAATACCTGCGGGCCGAGGGCGGCCTGGCCGATTCCGACCGCTACCCCCGCATCAACGTGGTGGCGCGCAGGGAAGGAACCGGCCCCGGCCCCTGCGTCCACTTCAACGGCCACATCGACGTGGTGGAGGCCGGCCGGGGCTGGACCGAGGACCCCTTCGCCGCCACCGTGCGCGACGGCCGGGTCTATGGCCGGGGCACCTGCGACATGAAGGGCGGCATTGCCGCCGCCGTGGTGGCCGTCGAGGCCCTGCTGGACGAAACCGGCGGCCACCTGCCCGGCGCGCTGGAGATTTCCGGCACCGTGGACGAGGAATCGGGCGGCTTCGCCGGCGTGGCCTGGCTGGCGCAAAAGGGCCATTTCTCGCCGCCCCGGGTGGACCACGTGATCATCCCCGAACCCCTGCACAAGGATTGCGTCTGCCTGGGCCACCGGGGCGTCTATTGGGCCGAGGTGGAGGTGAAGGGCCGCACGGCCCACGGCTCCATGCCGTTCCTGGGCCGGTCGGCCATCCGTGGCATGGCCGACTTCCTGGCCCGGGTGGAGCGCGACCTGTATCCCCGCCTGGACGCCCGGGAAACGGCCATGCCGGTGATCCCCGAGGGCGCCCGCCGCTCGACCCTGAACTTCAACAGCCTGCACGGCGGCCAGGACGAAGGCGCCGACGGCCTGCCCAGCCCCATGGTGGCCGATTCCTGCCGCCTGGTGCTGGACCGCCGGTTCCTGATCGAGGAGTCGCTGGACGACGTGAAGGGCGAGATCGTCGCCCTGCTGGAAGCCATGCGCCGGGACCGCCCGGCCCTGGACTACACCATCCGCGACATGATGACCGTGCTGCCCACCATGACCGAGGCCGACGCCCCCGTGGTGCGGGCCCTGGAAGGGGAGATCCTTCGGGTGCTGGGGCGCCCGGCCACCCACGTGGTGTCGCCGGGCACCTACGACCAGAAGCACATCGCCCGCATCGGCCACCTGCACGACTGCGTGGCCTACGGCCCCGGCATCCTGGACCTGGCCCATCAGCCCGACGAGTTCATCGACATCGCCGACATGGTGGATTCGGCCAAGGTCATGGCCGCGACCGCATATCGTTTGCTGCACCGCAACAATCTGTGATAGACAGGGCGACCTGATCCTGTGGGGGAGGACGGCGCCGTGAGCACGGCCGTTCAAATGAAGCGAATTTCGGTGCCGGACATCGCCCGGCACAAGGGCGGCGATCCCGTGGTCTGCCTGACCGCCTATTCGGCGCCCATGGCCGGCTTCCTGGACAGCGCCGTGGACCTGCTGCTGGTGGGCGATTCCCTGGGCATGGTGGTCTATGGCCTGCCCAGCACCCTGGGCGTGACCCTGGACATGATGATCGCCCACGGCGCCGCCGTGGTGCGCGGGTCGTCCAGGGCCTGCGTGGTGGTGGACATGCCCTTCGGCAGCTACCAGGAAAGCCCGCAGCAGGCCTACCGCAACGCCGCCCGGGTGATGGCCGAAACCGGCTGCCAGGCGGTGAAGCTGGAAGGCGGCACGGAAATGGCCGAAACCATCGCCTTCCTGGTGGCGCGCGGCATTCCGGTCATGGGCCACGTGGGCCTGCGGCCGCAATCGGTGCACGTGGCCGGCGGCTTCCGCAGCCATGGCCGCAGCGAGGCCGAGGCCATGGCCATCATGGCCGACGCCCGGGCCGTGGCCCAGGCCGGCGCCTTCTCGTTCGTCATCGAGGGCACGGTGGAACCCCTGGCGGCGCGGATCACCCGCGAGGTGCCCGTGCCCACCATCGGCATCGGCGCCTCGCCCCAATGCGACGGCCAGGTGCTGGTGGCCGAGGACCTGCTGGGCCTGTTCGCCGATTTCACACCCAAGTTCGTGCGCCGCTATGCGGAACTGGGCGAACAGGTGTCGGCCGCCGCCGCCGCCTATGCCGACGACGTGCGGGCCCGGCGCTTCCCCGGGCCCGAGCACTGCTTCGGCCTGCCCAAGGGCGGAGCCTGAGGCCGTGGTCGATACCCAATCCCTGCCCCTGCCCGTGGCCCGCACGGTGGCCGATGCGCGGGCCCAGGTGGCGGCCTGGCGGGCCCAGGGCCTGCGGGTGGGCCTGGTGCCCACCATGGGGGCGCTGCACGACGGGCACCTGTCGCTGGTCCACCGGTCGCTGGCGGCCACGGACCGCACGGTGGTCAGCCTGTTCGTCAACCCCACCCAGTTCGCCCCGCACGAGGACTTCGCCGTCTACCCCCGCGACGAGGCCACGGACGCCGGCCTGCTGGCCGCCGCCGGGGCCCACCTGCTGTACGCGCCGGAAGCGGCCGAGATGTACCCCGCGGGCGAGCAGACCCGGGTTTCGGTGCCCGAGCTGGGGGCCCTGCTGGAAGGCGAATTCCGGCCCCACTTCTTCACCGGCGTGGCCACGGTGGTGACCAAGCTGTTCTGCCAGGTGATGCCCGACTGGGCCATCTTCGGGGAAAAGGACTACCAGCAGCTTCAGGTGATCAAGCGCTTCGTCACCGACCTGTCCATCCCCGTCACGGTGGAAGGCGGCCCCACGGTGCGCGAGGCCGACGGCCTGGCCATGTCGTCGCGCAACGCCTATCTGACGCCGGCCGAACGGGCCGCCGCGCCGGCCCTTTACCGCACCCTGACGGCCGTGGCCGAACGGGCCCGGGGCGGCGAGGCCCTGGCGGAGCTGGAGGCCTGGGCCAAGGGCGAACTGGCGGGCGCCGGGTTCGGCACCATCGACTACGTGACCCTGCGCCATGCCGAGACCCTGCAGCCGCTGGCCGACCTGTCCGCCGGCCCGGCCCGCCTGCTGGCCGCCGCCTGGATGGGCAAGGCCCGGCTGATCGACAACATCGCGGTTTAAAAAGAAAGACAACCGCGGAGGACGCCGAGGTTTCGCGGAGAGGCGCCGAGGGGTGCCTGTGGCTGCGGTTCGGCCTCAATGGGCTTGGATGTGCCTGCGGAACGGGTGCTCTAACCACAGAGAACACAGAGGCACAGAGATCACACAGAGAAGAAGGAGAGGCGCGCTTCGCGCGCAATCCTTTTTGCTTCGCGCAGCGAAGCCTCTGTGGCTTCTCTGTGCCTCTGTGTTCTCTGTGGTTAAGACACCGGTGCCACCGGTACATCGGGGCCCATGAGGACCGAGGTCATTCCACCGGCACCCCTCGGCGCCTCTCCGCGAAACCTCCGCGTCCTCCGCGGTTGTCTTTCTTTCTTTTTCAGGGCGCCCGGTAGGTGACCCGGTAGAGCACCCCCGCCCGGTCGTCGGAGATCAGCAGCGAGCCGTCGGGCAGTTCCGCCAGGTCCACGGGGCGGCCGAAGGCGCGGCCGTCGGGGCCCAGCCAGCCCTCGATGAACGGCGCGTAGCCCCGTACCGTGCCGTCCGGATCCATGTGCACCCGCACCACCCGGTAGCCATCGGGTACCGACCGGTTCCACGATCCGTGCTGGGCCACCAGGGCGTCGGTGCGCATCTCGGCCGGGAACATGGCGCCCCGGTAGTGGTGCACCCCCAGGGCCGCCACGTGGGCGCCGAAGGCCACCACCGGCGGCCGGGCGCCGGCCGGCGGGGTGTCGCCGGCGAAGTCGGGCGTGCGGTCCGTGCCGCCGCCGAACCAGGGATAGCCGAAATGCAGGCCCGCCGTTTCGGCCCGGTTCAGCTCGTCGGGCGGGCTGTCGTCGCCCATGTTGTCGGCCCCGTTGTCGGTGAAGAACAGGGCCCCGGTTTCGGGATGGAAGGCCAGCCCCACCGAATTGCGGATGCCCCGGGCGAACACCTGCGGCGCGCCGCCGTTGGGGTCCAGGCGGATGAGCGTGCCTTCCAGGCCCCGGGGCAGGCAGATGTTGCAGGGCGCGCCCACGGCCACGTAGAGCCACCCGTCGGGGCCGAAGGCGGCGTCGCGCCAGCCGTGCCAGCGGTCGTCGGGCAGGGCGTCGAACAGCACCTGGGGCCGGGCGGCGGCCAGGGTTTCCACCCGGGTGCCGGGGAAGCGGACAATGCGGTGCTGCTCGGCCACGTAAAGCGCGCCGTCCTTCCAGGCGATGCCGTTGGGCACCTTCAGGCCCCGCTTCAGGGGCACCACGGCGCCGGCCCGGCCGGTGGCGGCATCGAACCGCACGGCGTGGATGGCGTCGCCCCGGCTGGACACCAGCACGGCCCCCAGGTCTGGCACCACCACCAGCGAGCGGGCCCCGGGCACCTTGGCCCAGGTCTCGATGGCGTAGCCGTCGGGCAGGCGCAGGCGTTCCAGTTCGGCCCGGGCCGGGGGCGCGGCGCAGGCGGACAGCAGCAGGGCCAACAGGGAAAGGGAAAGGGCGAAGGCGCGGGCGCGGACGTGGTACATGGGGCGGGTCTCCCGTCCGGTGGTCTCCCCTTGATGTGGGCGCGGCGGGGCCAAAAGAAAAGCGCCGCCCGAAGGCGGCGCCATCCTTGGTCAGGCGGTGATCGGGGTCACCACTTGTAGGTATAGCCCACGGCCAGGTCGTGCTGGTCCATGCGCAGGTTCACCAGCGCGCCACCAAAGGCGGCCGGCCCCTGGCCGGACTTGGTGTTCGAGAAGGCCCGCGTGTAGGCGAAGCTCACCTCGTGGTTCTCGTTGAAGGCCCAGGTCGCGCCCACGCTGGCGTGGACCCGGACAACCGCCGGCGCCAGGACGTTGAACAGGATCTGGTCGCCCTCGAACGGCGAGGTGTTGTAGCTGGCACCGGCCCGCAGGGTCAGGGCATCGGTGGCGACCCACTGCAGGCCCAGCTTGGCCACGTTCATGTTCTGCCAGCCGAAGCCGCCGCCGCCGTTCGAACCCAGGTTCAGGGGCAGGTTGGTGTGGACGTTGGAGATCGATTTGACATCCTCATAGAAGATGCGCTGGTAATCGGCCGCCACGGTCCAGCCGGGCAGGAACTCCCACGCCACGCCGGCATTCAGCACCGGCGGGATGTCGAAGTCGCCCTGTTCGGCGAACAGGCCCTTGTACTTGTCGAAGGGCGTCATGTACATGTGGCTGATGTAGCCCACGCCGACGCGGAAGGTGTCGGACAGCTTGCCCTGATAGCCCAGGGCGAAACCGCCGCCGTAGGAATAGTCATAACCCCGGCCGGTCAGGTTGCCCGGCGAGGTGGACTGGCCGGCGAAGGGCTCAAGCCCATAGGCCTTGAAGCGCTGGGCGGCGAACACCGGGGTCACGCCGATGGCGTGGTTCGGCGTCAGCTTGTGGGCGTAGGTGACGCCCACGAACATCTGCGACAGGTCCACGCCCGTGGGGATGGAGCCGCCGGCGAACACCGTTTTGGGGTATTCCGTGTTCATGCCGCCGTTGCCGGCGATGCTGATGCCCAGGGAGCCCTTCTCGGAGATCTCGTAGTTGACGCCCAGATCGGGCACCAGGAACAGCTTGTTGTCGCTTTCCGCCCCCGTGATGGGGAAGGCGGCGCCGTTGGAGCTGTATTCCCGGTCGGGCATGAAGGCTTCGATGCCCACATCGACCCGGTTGCCGACGAAGGCCATGGCCGCGGGGTTGACCCCGGCCGCGATGGCATCCTGGGCCAGAGCGGTACCGGCACCGGCCATACCCTTGGCCCGGGTGCCGAAAGCGTGACTGTAAGCGCCGTTGGTGGCTTGAGCAGTTTGGACGTAACTTAGAGCGGCGGCCGCTGCCACGGCCGCCACCGCCATGCGGTGGGCGGTACCCATCATATCCGTTTCCCCTCGTTTTTCCTTGCCTTTTGACCACCGGCAACCCCGAAAACGCCGGTGTATCACGAAAGCACTATATACGAGTGCTTTGATGTATAGAAGGATTTCGCGCTTTTAAAACTGTTATAATCAGAGGTTTATTAAGGCGAGTATTGGTTAATGACGCTTCCAAGGCATGCGCTGTCCTGAATACGACAGGCCAGATCAGGCCACCGGGGGCGGCGGCAGGTCCCAGGGGAAGTCGATCCACAGGTCCTGGGGCACGTCCGCCACATGGGTTTCCACCAGGGGCAGGCCCTCGGGCTTGGCGTACAGCGTGGCGTAGTGGGCCCCGGGCAGCATGTCGCGGGCGGCCCGGGCGGTGGCGCCCGTATCCACCAGGTCGTCCACCAGCAGCCAGCCCTCGCCGGTGCCCTCCACGGTGGCGTCGGCGCCCTTGACGATGTGCAGTTCGCCCTTCACCACCCCGTCGTAGGACGAGATGCAGATGGTCTCGATCAGCCGCACGTCCAGGGCCCGGGCCACCAGGGCGGCGGGCACCAGGCCGCCGCGGGTGATGGCGACGATGCCGGTCCAGGTGCCGCCGGGGCCCGGCCCGCGGCCGCGCAGGCGCTCGGCCAGTTCGAAGGCGACGCGGTGGATCTCTTCCCAGGGAACGGGCCGGTGGACGGGGTTGGTGGGGCTTGTGGTCATGGCGGGGCTCCTGAAACGCGAAACCGGCGCCCCAGGGAGGGTGGCGCCGGTTTGGTTCTCTTGTTCTTGATGACGGGTCAGCGCACGTACAGGTGCACCTCGTTGGTCTTGGCCGTGTTGGCGGTCTTGGCCGAAACGGCAACCCGCGCCGCCGGCAGGCCCATTTCAACCAGAGAGCGAAGCACGGATTCGGCGTGACGGCGGGCCTTGTTGGAATTCAGCGCCACCTTGGCCGGGCCGCCGGCGGCCGGGGCCACGGCCACCAGGTCGAACACCGCGTTGGGGCGCCGTTCCAGCACCCGGCTGACGGCGTTGTAGAGGGCCTGTTCGTAGGGCACCTCGGGCCGGTCGAAGCGGATCACCACCAGCGGGCGGCGGCCTTCGGTGTCCAGGGCCCGGGCCGGGCCCACATAGCCGGTGCCGGCCGAGGCCAGGGCCCGGTTGGTCAGGTCGGCGCCCATGATCTCGCCGGTTTTGATGCCGGCCGACAGCAGGTTCAGGTTGGCGCGTTCGGTGGCCACATAGTTGGTCTGGCGCCGCACGTCCTCGGTCACCTCCTTGAGCAGGCGGTCGATCAGCACCACGGTGCGGTTGACCTCGTCCTCCAGGATGGCGAGCTGGCGGTGGTCCTCGTCCACGGCGCCCGAGATCGAGAAGGCGGCGCGGGCCGATTCGGACAGGAACGACGACATGGTCGAATCCGCCGCCACGGCGGTGGCCAGGTTGTTCATTTCGGTGATGTCGGCGCCCAGCCGGTCCAGGTCCGCCTGGGCGCTGTTGAACTGCTGCACCAGGATGGGGTTGCCGGGCGTGGTGCCCACCTGCAGGCGCGAATTGATGGCCGCCACGGTGGTGTGGTAGCGCTGCGAATCCTGCACGGTGCGCGACCGCGTGTCCTGAAGCTGGGCGTTGTGGTTGGCGATGGAATCCTGCAGGCGCACCAGTTCGTCACGCAGTTCCACCACCTTCTTGCCGACGAAGGTGCCGGTGGACTGGCCGGGCGTCACGCCGTCGGGCGAGAAGTTGCCGGAACCCAGGGGCGGCGGTGATCCGGCCCCCACGTCGGCGCCCATGCCGGGTTGGCCGGGCATGGCCGAAACGGTGGACGCCCCGGCCACCGGCGGGGCCGGGGCGGCGGAACCGGCGCCGGCCGGGTCCTCGGGTGTCAGCGACGGCCACAGGGCCTCTTCCGTGAACGAGCAGGCGGGCAACGCCAGGACGGCGCCGACAAGAACCACGCGAATTTTTTTTGAAAACATTCGTTGACGAAGCCTTTTAATGCAAAAGGTAAGGCGGCTATCGCGGTGGCGACGTCGTCGAAACCGGCCCGTAAACGCGACCCCCCAAGGTCCGACGCGATATTACGCAAACGAACCGAAGGTCACAAGGACCGATTTTCAGCGGGTTACCGGTGGAATCCCACGTGTTGCGGGATGCTGGGCGGGGACCCGGGGCGGCCGGACGAAATGTTGAAAAGAGGCCGTCGAGGGCCTTGCCAAGGCGGGGACCGTGGAGTAGTGTGCCGCCTCTTCCGGCCCCGGGGCTCCCCGGACGCGCCGGCAGCGATGCGCCCGTAGCTCAATTGGATAGAGCGTCTGACTACGGATCAGGAGGTTGGGGGTTCGAGTCCTCCCGGGCGCGCCATTTCTCTCGAAATAACCGCCCTCTTATTCAAATACACGTTCGAACTTCGTTCGAACGGGCGCGCCATTTCCTTATAATTATCTCACGCCGGCTCGCTGCGCTCGCGGCTCCGATGGGGCGGCCTGACCGGCCGGCGCCCGGTCGGGCGCTGGGATGACTTGATCGATCTCAGGCCAACTCGCGCATGAGGGCGATCAGGGCGGCCTTGGATTCGAAGCCCACGCCGGGGCTCTGCGGCAGGGCGACCCGGCCGTTCTCCACCGCGATATCATCGGCGAAGCCGCCGAAGGGCTGGAACACGTCGGGGTAGCTCTCGTTGCCGCCCAGGCCCAGGCCGGCGGCGATGTTCAGCGACATCTGATGGCCGCCGTGGGGCACCACGCGCCGCGCCGACCAGCCCAGGTCCGCCAGCACGTCCAGGGTGCGCAGGTATTCCACCAGGCCGTAGGACAGCGCGCAGTCGAACTGCAGCCAGTCGCGGTCGGCCCGCATGCCGCCATAGCGCAGCAGGTTGCGGGCGTCCTGGTGGCTGAACAGGTTCTCGCCGGTGGCCAGGGGGCCGTCGTAGACCTCGGCCAGGCGGGCCTGGATCTCGTAGTCCAGGGGGTCGCCGGCCTCCTCGTACCAGAACAGGCCATGGGGCTGCAGCGCCTTGGCGTATTCCAGGGCCGTCTTCAGGTCGAACCGGCCGTTGGCGTCCACGGCCAGGCGCGCGCCGTCGCCGACGACCTCGAGAACGGCCTCGATGCGCGCCAGGTCCTCGTCCAGGGGCACGGCGCCGATCTTCATCTTCACCACCTGGTAGCCCCGGTCCAGGTAGCCGCGCATCTCGTCCTGCAGCTTGCCGTGGTCCTTGCCCGGGTAGTAGTAGCCGCCGGCGGCGTAGACCCACACGCTGTCGTCCGCCCGGCCGTCGCGGTAGCGGTCGGCCAGCAGGCGCCACAGGGGCACGCCGGCGATCTTCGCCACGGCGTCCCACACCGCCATGTCGATGGTGCCCACGGCCACCGAGCGCTCGCCGTGGCCGCCGGGCTTCTCGTTGGTCATCAGGGCGGCCCAGATGGCGAAGGGGTCCAGGTTGTCGTTGGCCTGGTCGATCAGGGTCGCCGGGTCGGCCTCCAGCACCCGGGCGATGAAGCGGTCGCGCATCAGGGCGCCCTGGCCGTAGCGGCCGTTGGAATTGAAGCCGTAGCCCACCACCGGCTTGCCGTCGCGGATCACGTCGGTGACCACGGCGACCACCGAGCAGGTCATCTTGGAAAAATCGATGAAGGCGTTGGCGATGGGGGAGGCGATGGAGAAGGTCTTCTCCCGGACTTCGAGAATGCGCATGGCTCCCGTTTCCCGCTGGTTGTGGTGTCGGCCGTACACGAGGCGTGGCGCGACTTGCAGAGAAGTATGATAAGACGGAGAGGGGGGCGGCAATGATCGTGGGCGTATCGATCGATGCTGGCGGCGCATGGGGAGGGGAAGCGGAATGGAACTGTCGTGGCTCGAAGACTTTGTCGCGCTCGCCGAAACCGGCAGCTTCTCCCGCGCCGCCGAACGCCGCAACCTCACCCAGCCCGCCTTCAGCCGTCGCATCCGCA